>DASYRO010000432.1:0-6279 GCA_036004385.1 Candidatus Acidiferrales bacterium | reverse complement strand
GCGGCTGATCACCACCGCGGGGCGCAAGGCGGTGATGGGCCGGCCGATTCTGTACCGCACTTCGAAAGATTTTCTGATTCGTTTCGGATTGAATGATGTGGACGAGCTGCCCAGCCTGAAAGAGTTCGAAGAGCTGGCGCGAGCGGCGCTGGGCGCGGACGCAGGACTCGACCAGGCGGACGTGATGGAGATGCCCGGCGGGGAAGGCGCCAAAGCGCGCGAGACGTCCGCGCAATCGCCGGACGCGGCAGCGGACGACGCCTCCACAGAAATTCCGCCACGCGAGAATCAAGCGTAGCCGCAGGGGCATCGAATTTCCGCAGGAGAGCAAGTGTGCAGGAGCGTCTCCAAAAATTGATTTCGCGCGCCGGAGTGGCTTCGCGGCGGCACGCCGAAGAGTTGATCGCCGCCGGGCAGGTGACGGTGAACGGGCACGTGGTCACCGAGCTGGGCAGCAAAGCGGATCCGGAAAGCGACCACATCAAAGTCCGCGGGAAGCTGTTGCATTTTTCGCAGTCGCGGATCTATCTCGCGCTGAACAAGCCCGCGGGATGCGTGGCCACGATGAGCGATCCCGAAGGGCGGCAGACGCTGCGCGATTTTCTGCATGGCGTGCCGGGGCGCGTGTTTCCGGCGGGGCGGCTGGATTTCCACACGGAGGGCTTGTTGCTACTGACCAACGACGGCGAGCTGGTGAACCGCTTGCTGAAAGTTTCCGGCAGTTTGCCGCAGGTGTACTGGATCAAAGTGAAAGGCCAGCTTGACGCGGACGCGCTGCGGCAGGTGCAGCAGGCGACTGGCGCGCGGCTCGTTCCACTGAAAAGCCGGGACGGCGCGCCGAATCCGTGGTACGAAGCGACGCTGACCGAAGCGCGGAGCGACGCGTTGCGCCAAAATTTGTCGCGGCTCGGACATCACGTCGAAAAAATCCGCCGCGTGAAGCTGGCGGAACTGGAGCTGGGCGCTGTCGAGCCGGGCGAGTACCGCGCGCTGAGCGAAGGAGAAGTCGCGGGACTTCTGCGGGCGGTGGCGCGCGCCGTACGGCGGCCGGTTTCCGCGCCGAAGGCACAGAGTCCATACCTGGGCAGGGAATTCAAAACGCCGCGCCGAGAATTCAAAAGAATGGCGCCGGCCAGAAAGCGTCCACACAATTCGAGACACAAAGCAAACAGAGCAGCACATTCCAAAAGGACCCATCGCGGATGACCAAAACCCTTCACGATCACGTACCGGAATTCATTCGCAAGATTGATCCCTACCGGCCGGGGAAACCTGTCGAAGAAGTGGAACGCGAACTGAAGATTCGCGCGGTGAAGCTGGCGTCGAACGAAAATCCGCTAGGCCCATCTCCGCTGGCGGTGGAGGCGGTGCGCAAATACGTAGCCGAATGCCACCGCTATCCCGACGGCGGCGGCTACTACCTGCGCGAGAAGCTGGCGCAGCGTCACGGCGTGCCCATGGAAAATATTTTTTTGGGCGAAGGCTCCAGCGAGCTGATTGACCTTGCTGCGCGCATCCTGCTGAAGCCGGGCGAAGAAGGGCTCACCTCCGACGGCACGTTTCCGCTGTATCGCATTTCGATTCTCGCGGCGGGTGGAACGCTGATTAAGATCCCGCTGAAGGATTATGCGTTCGACCTTGACGCCATGGCCCGCGCGGTGACACCGCAGACGCGCGTGATTTACCTGGCGAATCCCAACAATCCGACGGGCACGATGTTTTCGCTGAAAGAGTTCGAAGCGTTTTTCCGCAAAGTGAGCGACACCTCCGAAGCGCTGGTCGTGCTCGACGAGGCGTACTGCGATTACGTGGAGAGCGAGGATTTCTCCGTTTCGCTGCATCTGGCGTGCACTGCGACGAACCTGCTCGTGCTGCGCACGTTTTCCAAAGTGTACGGGCTGGCGGGCATGCGCATCGGCTACGGCGTGGGCCCCGTGGGGTTGCTGGTGGAAATGAACAAGCTGCGCACGCCATTCAATACGTCGAATGTGGCGCAGGCCGCGGCGTTTGCCGCGCTGGACGACGCGGCGCACGTGCAGCGCTCGCGGGAATCCAACCGCGCGGGGATGCAGCAGATGACTTCGCGGCTGGATGCGCTCGGCGTGAAGTATATTCCTTCGTACGGGAATTTTGTGCTGGTGGAAATGGGACGCGATTCAAAAGACGTGGCCACGGCGCTGCTCAAGCTGGGCGTCATCGTGCGGCCCATGGCCTGGATGGGATTTCCCACCGCGATCCGCGTGACCGTGGGCACGGCGGAAGAAAATGCGCGGTTCCTGGAAGCGCTGCCCAAGGCCATGCAACACGACGCGGAAGCGAAGAGGCAGGGGAAGTAGTTGAATTCCGCGCAAAAGCCGGGCGACCCGGTGACCGAAATACTGCGTCAGGCGAAAGTCATCGCCGTTGTAGGTCTGTCTTCGCGGCGGCACCGGCCGAGCTTTGGTGTGGCGCAATACCTGCAACAGGCCGGCTACCGAATCATTCCCGTCAATCCCAACGAAAACGAGGTCCTCGGAGAAAAATGTTATCCGCGTCTGGAGGACGTCCCCGCGGGGGTGGACATTGTGGATATTTTTCGCCGCTCGGAATTCGTGCCGGAGATCGTCGAGAGCGCAATCGCCATCGGCGCGAAGGCCGTGTGGATGCAGGAAGGCGTGATTCACGACCAAGCAGCAGAACGCGCGCGGCAGGCAGGATTGGTCGTGGTGATGGACGCGTGCATCCTGAAAGAGCGTATGAAAAGACGTTGAAACCGCGGCTGAACGCAGATGGATACAGATAAAAGACGAAACTCGATACGCGGAAAAGTGGCGCCGACGAGGCTGGTTGGTGCTGGGAATGAGGCCCCATGAGTAATCGGAACGGCCAAAACGAACTGTGATGGCCCCAGTCCCGCCATTGCGATCTAGGCTTGAAACAAGAAGGCAATTGGTATACAGATGCAAAGTCGAAATCGGAAATTCGAGGTGGATTCATGTCCGAGCATCTTCAGGAGGCTCTCGACAGTATTGCTGCCGCATTGTACATTGTTCCCAGCGGCGCTCTGCCGACCGAGTTTGGCCAGCCCCTGAACCTCCAGCTCGCACCGCCGGCTGCTGACCTTCAGGTAACGAAGACCATCGCCGAGCCCGTGTCGCTCACTTGGGTCACGAAGAACGTGGGGTACAAAGATAGCGAGCTCCTGAGCCCGCCTATGGGGATCGGAAGCCCATTGGGCGCCAGCACGATTGAGACCAACATCTCCAATCTGTCTGCAGTGGCGCTCGGGCTTTTCGGGCAACTGGAAGGCGCAGTGCCGGTCCCGATCCAAGTGCCCGTGGCCGTCACGGTGGCTTGGCGCGCTTTCGACAGCCTGGGAAATGAGCTGCTGGACGGCACCGATTACGCGAGTCCGACTGGACGCGCTTCCCCGGAAGTGTCGTTTCTTTTCGGGCTGGTGAGTGAGGAGGCCTTCATCCCGGTGACTCTTCAGGCGGCGGTCACGCTGAACGCCGCAGGCGTGTCCGCCAGTCGAACCATCGAGCTCACCGTTCTTGTGCCCGCTCTCACCGTTCCCACGCTCGTCGCGTTATTCCGTCGTCTGGATTTCAACGCCAAGGGCAGCGGGAAGTATGTGCTGGTTGCGGTTCCGCCGACCGCGCTCACTCCCACCCTCAAAGAGGCACTCGAAGTTCTGAAGACCGTGCGCTCGCTGGTCTTCCGCGTGGCCTCGATTCCCAGATTCTTCCTGTTCCTTACGGGGCTTGATCGTCTGATTGTTTCGCTCAGCCGAAAAGGGCAGAAAATCAAATTCCGGCAAGGGGAGGGAATCAAGAAGTTCTACGACATTGTTTACAAAAGGCAGAAGTATACAAAAACCAGGTTGGTGACGGCACAGGACATCATGAGCTCTATGATCTTTGTTGGGCCGCCGTGGCACAGGGTGTCCTGTTACAACAGTCCGAAATATAGCGACAAGGAAGGCCAGCTCGATGTCGGCAAGACCAGCTCCCTGGTCGTTCTCATCCCGAGCCTTCACGATCCCACATTTTCCTCGAGTCCGGGTGCCGACCCGCCACCCCAGACCGAACCCCCCGGAGGGGCCCAGATTGTCAAACAAACGACCCATCCGAACCACGGGTTTGGCAATGAACTCTCATCCATGAAGTTCAAGGCCACGACCGGCGCGCCGATTCACGCGGGGGGTATCGAACTCCCGACTTGGCTCGGGGCATCTAAGGCAACCAGCTAGTCTGGCCCAAGTCGGGAATCGAGTCGCAGACGAATCAGAATAAGTTCAACCCTCGTGGGCCTTCAGGCCATCAATTGCTTAACGCCACCAGAATCGAGAACGAGGCCCCTGCTGGCAGGGGCGGGAGAAAGGGATCCAATCGGTCAGCGACGCCAGCCGGCGCCACGATAGGGACGAGTTTCGCAGCCACTCATCCGTTTTCTTCCCACCCTCATGCTTGACAGGCATGGCAAAGGCAAGTAGCCTTCGCACATCCGCCAGGTGCCTCTGACGTCCATTCTTCCATGGCGCGTAATATAAAACAGGCATTCTACTTTTGAACTGAGGAGAAGACTGATGAAGATGATGCGGAATGTTCTCGCGGCGGTTTCTGTGTTGTGTATGGCGACGGTCGCGAGCGGCCAGGCGGCGAAACCCACGGTGGGACAGTATTACGTTTCCAAGCCCAAGGCCGGCAGCGTGCAACAGTTTGAAGCCGGGCGCAAGAAGCACATGGCGTTTCACAAGAAGGCCAATGACACGTTTACCTGGCTGACCTGGGAAATTATCTCCGGACCGGAACTGGGAAGCTATGTGGTCGGTACGGGCGGACACGCTTGGAAAGATTTCGATGGGCGGGAAAAGTTCGACGCGGACGACACCGCGGACGTAGCGGCGAATCTGACTCCGTACACGGAATCGACGCGCAATACGTTTTGGGTTTACCGGCCGGATCTGAGCAACAGCGACGAGGGAGGAAATCCGGCCAAATTCCTCGCCGTGCTGGAATTTCTGGTCAAAGCGGATGGCTCCGCTGCCTTCAGCGAAGCCATCATGAAGATCAACGAAGGGCTGAAGAAAACCAACAACGTCACCAGCCGTTCCCGCTGGTACGTACTGGCGAGCGGCGATGACGGCCCGCGGTTTGCTCTCGTGCAAGAGCGGAATTCCTGGGCGGAGTTTGAGGGCGGGACGAAGACCTTGCCGCAGATGATGGAAGAGGCCTTTGGCAAAGAGGGCGCCGCCGAGGTGATGAAAAAAGTCTCCAACAGCTATTGGCATTACAAAAGCTACATCCTGCAATATCGCGCGGACCTAAGCTACGTGCCGGGCAAGTAATCCAAGTGAAAGTTGCGTCGTGAGCCGGCGGCAGAAATCGAAACGCCGGCTCACGGCATTCGCTTTCCGCAGGAAAGTGAGTTGACGGGCGGACTCGGAGGTCCGCCCCTACGAGTCGCAAAAAACGCCACGTCAGTCAGGGGCGGCTGGTGTGGAGGGCCACGGCTTTCCACGCAGAGCCTTTGCGGACCAGGGTCAGCGTATAGAACAAAGTGAAGGGTGCGGGGTCGCCGGTAGTTTGGGCAAGCGCGGCGGCGGATTGCGCGGCGATGGGCGCGAAGCCTTCGGGAATCGCGCTGCGCTGCCGCAACGATTCGCCGCGAACGACCGCCGTGTCCGCGTAAACCGCTACGCTCACCTTGCTGGTTTCCATCTTGGAATACTTCAACGCCCCCGAACCGAGCTGATCGAGCAACTGTTTCCGCGTCTGTTGCTGGCCGGCGCGGTGCGTCCAGATGAAAGTTTCATCGAGCAGTGATTCCAATTTTTTCACGTCGGCGGTGAGCAGGGCTTGATGAAATGCGTCTTGCGCGGCGGCGACTTCTTTTTTAGACTCTTCTTCCGGCCGAGGGATGCGCGTGGCTTGCCAGCTTACGGCTTGCCACTTGCCATTGCGTTTCAAAAACGTGCCGCTGTTGAAGTAGTTGGCGACGTCGGTGGCGCCGTCGTGCGCGGTCGTGCCCACCAGGCGGAAGGCGACGATGGCCGTCGTGCCGTACTGCTGGATGCGAATGTCTTCGGCGGTGAAAATAGTGACCGGTTCGCCGGGCTTGGGCGCCGGCTCGCTGCGCACGCCTTTCAAAATTTCCGCTTTGCCGATGCGGCGACCGGAGGAGCCGGTATAGATGAGGTCGTCGGCCCAGAAGCGCTCGTGCGTGGCGATGTCGTTGCGGGAGGCCCCGGCGAGAAAATCCTTCAGCAGTTGCGTGAGCGCGGCGGCGTCGGGCGCT
>DASYRO010000431.1:0-3089 GCA_036004385.1 Candidatus Acidiferrales bacterium | reverse complement strand
GAGCTGAAAATTTTGTTGTGCTTCACCTGCCCGGCCATCACCGCGCGCGTGACTCGCTCTTTTTTCAACAGGTCAATCGTGCCGCCCAGGTCGCCCAGGCTGACCCAATGCAGCCGCGTCGCGACGCTCTCCAGTTCCGGAAAAGCTTCTTCCTTGATGGCCACCACGATCATCTGAATGCCCTGGCTGCGCGCGCCTTCCAGCACCAGAAACGGAAATTTACCGTTCCCGGCGATCAGCGCCCAGGTCTCCGCATTTTGTTGTGTGCTGGCTGTCATCGCAACTTCAAGCTTCGGCGCCCTGCGGCTGTTCTTGAATTTACGGCTACCTGATCTGGAAACGTGAGCCACACGTGCCGGGCTGAAGCCCGGCGCTACATTTTCTTACTTCGTCAGCCCTCTCTCCGCCGTCTCAATAAATTTGATTAACTCTTCGACATCCACCGATCCATTCAGCGTCTGCCTCATTTTTTCGACGGCCTGCGACGTATTCAGCTTGGAGCGCAGCAGCAGGCGGAAGGCTTTCTCGATGGCCTGAATGCGCTCTTTCGCGAAGCCGCGGCGCTCCAGGCCGACACTGTTCACGCCGTAGCATTTCGTTTCGCGCGGCGCGACCACTTTCGAAAACGGCGGCACGTCCTGCGTGATCACGGTATTCGCGGCGATGTAGGAATGTTTCCCAATGCGGCAAAACTGATGCACCGGGCAAAACGCGCCGACCACCGCCCAATCCTCCACGGTGACGTGCCCGGCCAGCGTCGCGCCGTTGGTGAACACGGTGTAATCGCCGATCAGGCAATCGTGCGCCACGTGCGAGTAGGCCATGAAAAGGTTGTTGCTTCCGACCCGCGTCACTCCGCCGCCCTTGGCGGTGCCGCGGTTCACGGTGACAAATTCGTGAAAAACATTTTCGTCGCCGACAACCAGCTCCGTGCGCTCGCCCTTGTAGGTGAGGTCCTGCGGATCTCCGCCGACTGAGCAGAACGGATGCACTACGTTGCGCTTGCCCAGCAGCGCCGGGCCGCGCACCGCGGCATGCGGGTGCAACACGCACTCGTCGCCTAGTTCCACTTCTTCGCCGACCAGAGCAAATGCGCCGATGCGCACGTCCCGGCCCAGCCGGGCGGAAGGAGCAATTACCGCGCGGGCATCAATTTCGCTCATTCACGGTCCACCATCTTGCACATCAACGTGGCCTCGGCGGCCAGATCGCCGTTCACGGATGCTTTGCCGGCCAGCTTGCAAAACGCGCTGCGCCACGAGAGCACGCTGACTTCGATGCGCAACTGGTCGCCGGGTACCACCGGTCGGCGGAAGCGCGCGTCGTCTATCGCGACAAAGTAAAGCAGCTTGTGCTCGCGGTCTTCAACTTCCTGAAGCAACAGCAGCCCGCCGGTCTGTGCCATGGCTTCCACGATGAGCACGCCGGGCATGATGGGTTTGCCGGGGAAATGTCCGCGGAAGAAGTCTTCATTTATGGTCACGTTCTTGACGCCCACGATGTACTTCAGGCGCTCCATCTCCAGGATTGCATCCACCAGCAGAAACGGCGGGCGATGAGGCAAAATCTTCTGGATGCCGTTAATGTCGAGAATCATCGTCTCCCTTTTGTGGCGATGCCCGGGATGCTGCCGGCCGCATTGTCGCGCATTTTGGACACTCCCGAAGCGTATTAGTATAAGCGATTCTCGCCCCCACGGAAACGCGGTTGCCGCCGCGCCGTGCGATTGTTAGCATGGGCGGCGACCCGAAGCCTCGGGACCACCGATGAAAGAACTTCTCCATCTCGCTCGAAAACATCAGACGGAATTTCTTCGCGTCCTGGAAAAGCTGGTGCGCGCGGAATCGCCGAGCGAAGACAAAGCGGCGGTGGACCGCTGCGCGCGCCTGCTGGCCGCGGAGTGGCGGAGGCGCGGGGCTCGCATCGAATTCCTGCGAGAAAAGCACCGCGGTGATCACCTGCTCGTTGACACGAGCATGGGCCCGGCGCGTCCCCAAGGACAGATCATGCTGCTGGGCCATATGGATACGGTGTACGACCTCGGCACGCTCAAGCGGATGCCGTGGCGCATTTCTGGCGGGCGCGCCCACGGCCCGGGCGTCTTCGACATGAAGTCCGGGCTCGTCATAGCGCTCTTCGCCGTGCAGCTTCTGCGCGAGATGCGCATCACGCCGAAAAAACGCATCATTTGCCTGTGGACTTCGGACGAAGAAATCGGCAGCGAAAGCTCGCAGCGATTCATCGAGCGTGAAGCGCGGCGCAGCGACGCCGTGCTCGTGCTGGAGCCGGCTACCGGGCGCGAGGGTAAAGTGAAAACCGCGCGCAAGGGCGTGGGCTTCGCGGAAATTGCTGTGACCGGACGCGCCGCGCACGCCGGACTCAACCCCGAAGCCGGCATCAACGCCGTCCACGAGCTGGCACTGCAAATTGAAAAAATCATGCGGCTGAATCATCCGCCAAGCGGCACCACGGTCAGCGTGAACGTGATCGAAGGCGGAGGCCGCATCAACGTCATCGCCGACCGCGCGCGGGCGCAGATTGATTTGCGCGCTACGACGATGGCCGCAGCGCGAGCCCTCGAAAAAAAGCTGCGTGCGCTGAAGCCGATTCTCCCGGGCGCAAAAATTGAAATCACCGGCGGCGTCCACCGCCCGCCGATGGAACGCAAGGCCGCGGCTGCACTCTACCGTCACGCGCAGATTCTCGCGGATGAAATGGGCATGGAGCTGGGCGAATCGTTCGTCGGAGGCGGCTCGGACGGCAACTTCACCGCCGCGCTGGGCATTCCCACGCTCGACGGTCTGGGCGGGATCGGTGAAGGGGCGCACGCCGCGCACGAAAATATTATTTTGCGCGCGCTTCCCGCTCGCGTGGCGCTGATTGCCGGATTGTTGGCTTCCCTGTAGGGGCACGAAATATCGCGCCCCTGCTGCTATCGCGCGTAGGTTTTCTTCAGGTATGTGATGGTTTCGGCTTCGAGGTCGGCGTAACTGAGGCGCATCGCACTGCGCAGGGCAGCTTCCGTCGATGTCTCTGTTGCCAGGCGGTCGAGTAACCGCGCGATGTCGCTCATGCCTCCGGCGCGCACC
>DASYRO010000430.1:0-4316 GCA_036004385.1 Candidatus Acidiferrales bacterium | reverse complement strand
GGCTTCGAGCGCCAGGCAGAGCGCTTCAAACGGCAGTTCGGCGAGGAAGACGTCCTGACGGAGCTTGAATTTTTCGGCGACGCGGCGGACGAGCTGGCCAGCGTGGCCCGATGCATGAGAAGAGAGATTCTTCGCTTCGCTCAGAATGACGGGCGCAGCATGCTGCGCCCCTACATTCGCAGACACTGTTAACCGCCCGCTACGGGCGGGGTGGAGCCAGGCAGGCGCGGCGGAATCCCACGCGAAGCCGCCGAGAAGTTCTCCCAGCGAATCAAGATCGCCTTTCAAATCGGCGAAAGAAAAATCGCGCGCGGATTCGTGAATGGATTTATCGCGGGCGAGGCCCGATGCGCCCAGCGTCAGGATTCGCGTCTCCACAGGCTTGGCGTCGCGCAGCGTGTAGGCGCGGCCGATTTCGAACAGGCGCAGGTTGCGCTGTCCGCGGTTCACGTTCCATTCCAGCGCCTGCAGCATGGTGACGATGCCGGAGCTGCGCAGCACGGCAGCGTCCTCGGCGAGCGGGTTTTTGAGTTTGGCTGGCGTTACGCCGGCGTCGCGGAAAAGCGCGTCGCGTTCCGCGTCCACCAAGGTAATGGAAACAATTTCCTGATAGCCGAGCGCGACCAGCCGCTCGCGGATGCGGTCCTCGGCGTCGGCAAGCGGCAATCGCGCGGCCGCCTGCCGCGCGGGATGCATGCGCGCGGGAAATTTATCAAAGCCATGGTGCCGCGCGACTTCTTCGACCAGATCCACTTCGCGTGTAACATCGCGGCGCCACGAGGGGAGCGTACATTCCCACGCGGCCATCAGCGAGCCGGACGCTCCCGGTGTGGCGTCGGAGCGGCGCGGAGCAAAGCCCAGAGCGGAGAGGATGGCTTCGATATCGCGGTCGGGAACGTCGCTGCCCATCACACGCAACAGTTCTTTCCGCGTCAGCTCGATTTTTTTCAGCGCGGTTTTTGCGGGATAGACGTCCACGGCCGCACCGGGCAGCTCGCCGCCGGCGAGCTGAAGGATTAGTTCGACGCAACGGCGCGACGCGAGCTCCGCAATTTCCGGATCCACGCCGCGTTCGTAGCGCGTGGAGGCTTCCGTGCGCAGTCCGAGCGCCTTGGCCATGCGGCGAATGGAAGTCGGCTCGAACCACGCGGATTCCAGCAGCACGCTGGTGGTGAAAAAACTGATTTCCGTCTCGCCGCCGCCCATCACGCCGCCGACGGCGACGCTGCGCTCGGCGTCGGCGATCATGCACATATCTTTGGAAAGTTTGCGCTCGACGTTATCCAGCGTAGTGATTTTTTCGCCGGGGCGCGCGCGGCGTACGACGATGCGTTTTTCGGCGAGCGTATCGAGGTCGAAGGCATGCAGCGGCTGGCCGAGCTCGAGCATGGCACAGTTGGTCGCGTCCACCACGTTGTTGATGCTCGGCTGGCCGAGCGCGGCAAGGCGTTCCTTCAGCCAGTCGGGAGAGGGGCCGACCTTCACGCCACGAATGACGCGCGCGATGTAACGGCCGCAGAGGTCGGGACATTCGACGTTCACGCGCGTGGCGGGAGAAGCGAGATCCTTCGCTGCGCTCCCCTCGCCTTTTCTCGGGGCGGGCAGGATGACAGGTGAAATGTTTTTTAGCGGAACGCGATAAATCGCCGCCAGTTCGCGGGCGATGCCGTAATGGCTCATGCAGTCGCCGCGGTTGGTGGTGAGATCGGCGTCGAGGACGGGGCCGGCCGCCGAATCTTCGAGCGCATCAATGGCGATGCCGGCCATGGAAAGACGCGAGCGCACGTCTTCCGGCGCCGCCGTGACCGCGGCGAATTCCTTCAGCCAATTGAAGAGCAGCTTCATCGGGCGAATCCGAAACGGACATTGTATCGGGAATGTTTCAAAGTTGGAATGTTGGGTGGTTGAAAAGAAACAGAGTGGCAGAGTTCCAGAGAAAAAAGGCGGACAGGCTGAAAATCCTGTTCCACGCAGGGAGATCCTTCGCTTCGCTCCCTTCGCCAAGGCTCAGGGCAGGCAGGATGACACCGCTGCAAACAGCGCAGCGATGTTACGGAAACTGGCGCAGAAAGCGCACGTCGTTCTGGAAGAAGAGCTGGACGTCGTCGATGCCGTACTTGAGCATGGCGAAGCGATCCACGCCGAGCCCGAAGGCGAAGCCGCAGAGTTTTTTGGCGTCGTAATTGACGAAGCCGTAGACGGCGGGGTCCACCATCCCCGCGCCGAACATTTCGATCCAGCCGGAGAATTTGCAGATGCGGCAGCCGGCGCCGTCGCAGAAAATGCACGTGGCATCCACTTCCGCCGAGGGCTCGGTGAACGGGAAGTAGCTGGGGCGCAGGCGCGTTTTCACCTTGGGCCCGAAAAATTCGCGGATGAAATATTCGACGGTTCCCTTAAATTCGCAGAAAGTGATGTCCGTATCCACGGCCAGGCCTTCGACCTGGTGGAACATGTAGGAGTGCGTCGAATCGGGATTATCGCGGCGATAGACTTTGCCGGGGACGATGACGCGCACCGGCGGCGCCTGCGATTCCATGGTGTGCACCTGCACGGGCGACGTATGCGTGCGCAAAAGATATTGCGTCATCGTGCCGGGCGGCAGGTCGAGATAAAACGTGTCCATGGTGTCGCGCGCGGGATGCGTTTCCGGGATGTTCAGCGCTTCGAAATTGTAGTAGGGCGTTTCAATTTCCGGGCCAGTGGCCACCGCGTAGCCCAGCGAAAGAAAAATGCGCTCGAACTCGTCCATCGTTTGACGAATCAGATGGCGCGTGCCGATCGCGTGCGCAACGCCGGGGAGAGATAAATCCGTGTGCTCGCGTACAGCGGCGGCCTGGTCAGCGGACGCTTCCACTTCCACGCGACGCGCTTCGATGACAGCTTCCACGTGCCCGCGGAGTTGATTCAGCGATGCGCCGACCACGCGCTTCAGCTCGGGCGGCGCCGGCTTGAGCCAGTTGTCGGTGATAGCCGAAAGAATGCCGGACTTGCGGCTGAGCCAGGCGTCGCGCAGCGATTTCCAGCTTTCGGCCGAATTCGTGGAAGACGCGAGCGTATCGAATGCCGCGCGCAGATCGGTGAAGAGGTTTTCCACCTGCGCGGGCGTGCCGGCGCGGATGTTCGCCAGCGTGCGCCGCGCGTAATCGAGGGGGATCGGCATAAGAAGTTGTCAGTGTACAGTTGTCAGCGGTCAGTGAAAAGCCGAAAAGCGACGACGCGGCAAGAGAGATCCTTCGGCCCGACGAAATAAGTCGGGCCTCAGGATGACACCGGTTGCTGCATGTTACGCGAGAGCGGATTTGGCCTGCAGAGCGAGAGAGGTGAAGCCGCCGGGATCGCGCACAGCCATGTCCGCGAGGATTTTGCGGTCCACGGTGACGCCGGCCTTCTTCAGACCGTTCATAAACTGGCTGTACGACAATCCGTTCATGCGGGCCGCGGCGCCGATGCGCTGAATCCACAGGCGGCGGAACTGGCGCTTTTTCGCGCGGCGGTCGCGCGTGGCGAAACGCATGGCGCGGTCCACGGCTTCCTTCGCGGATTGATAGAGCTTGCTCTTGGTGAGGAAATAGCCCTTGGCGCGCTTGAGAATTTTTCTGCGGCGAGCGTGACGCTTGGTGCCGCGTTTGACTCTAGGCATAGATTTCTCCGAAAGAATGAAAATCGAAAAACTGCAATCAAAACCGGGCACAGCATGCTGTGCCCCTACAAAGCACACAGGCTGGAAGCCTGTGCTACTACGCGTAAGGCAGCAGGTGCTTGATGTTGGCGGCGTCGGCGTCGTGGACCTGGCCCAGTTTTTTCAGGCGGCGCATGCGATTGGCTTTCTTGGTGCCCAGCAGATGCCGCTTGCCGGAATGCATGCGCAAGATTTTGCCGCCGGCCGTAACTTTGAAGCGTTTGGCGGCGCCGCGATGCGTTTTGCGTTTGTAGGCTTTCACTTTTTTCTTAGCCATGAAGACCTTTCCAATTTCCGAAACTTAAGAGTTGAGAATGATGCTGCGGCCTGCGGCCTCCGCATCAGCCTTCGGCAGAGAGGAGCGAGCTTCGCGCGGCCGATGCAATCCCGGGGCTCGCGCCCCGGGCTACTTTCTTACGCCCCTTCGGGGCGCTATGCAGAGTCGGCGGTGGACTTTTCGCCGCCCGAGGAACCGCCGGATTGCGCCGCTTTCGCCGCGCCCTTCTTGGGCGCGAGCAGTGCCAGCAGAATATTCGCTTCCATGCGCGGCGAAAATTCGACCAGCGCGTAATCGGCGACGTCGGCGAGCAAGCGCTGCATCTTGGCCTGGCCGACTTCCTTGTGCGCCATTTCG
>DASYRO010000429.1:0-3124 GCA_036004385.1 Candidatus Acidiferrales bacterium | reverse complement strand
TCAGCGGACTCCTTCTCATCCTGATTGGCCTTCTGCTGCTGGCACATCAATTCCGCCCGGAGTTCCGCGTATGGCAACTCTTCGCGACCTACTGGCCCGTTCTGCTGATTATCTGGGGCCTGTCGAAAATGTTTGACTACTTCGCCGCGCGGCGTACAGGCGACCCGACTCCGCCCGCGTTTACCGGCGGCGAATTTTTCCTGCTGCTCCTGCTGCTTTGCTTCGGAGTAGTAACGTACATCGGCGATCGCATCAAGATCGATGATGAAGACTGGCCGTTCTGGAACGCCGGACCGCGATACTCGTTCAGCGAGGAAACGATTCAAAAAGGCGTGAAGCCCGCGGCATCCATCCTCATCACCACGGATTATGGCGACATCACCGTCCTGCCCGAGGATTCACCGGACATCCGCGTCGTGGCGATGAAAAGCGTGGGCGGCGTCGGCAGTGAGAGCAAAGCCAAAGAGCGCGCCGCCGAAGTGAAAGTCGAAGTCCGCGAAGAAGGCAACAACTATACCGTCCGGCCTGTGGATTCCAAAAGCGGGCGCCGTGTGAGCGTGGACCTGGAAGTGCACGTGCCCAAGCAGGCCGGTGTGGACGCGCGCAGCGGACGCGGCAACATCAAAATCAACGGCCTGGCCGGCAGCGTCACCGTGGACACCAAGCACGGCGACGTATACGTGCGCGACGCCGGCCGGGACGTTCAGGTGGAGATGCGCGGCGGAAATCTGCAAGTGAGCGGAGTAAAGGGGAATTTCCGCGTCACGGGGCGCGGCAACGATATTGACGTGAGCGACGTCGGCGGTGCCGCGTCCATTGAAGGCGAATACAACGGCCCCATCCGCGTGAAGAACGTCGCCAGCAGCACGCATTTTCTTTCCCAGCGCACCGACCTGACCATCGGAGCGCTGCCCGGGCGCATGGAGATGGATAGCGGTGATTTGCGCGTGTACGACGCCAGCGGCAGTATCGCGCTGTCTACGTCGCACAAAGACATCCGCATGGATAACGTCGGCGGCCGCATTCGCATTGACAACAAAAAGGGCGACGTCGAGTTGAATCTGAAAACCGCGCCGAAGGACGAGATCGAAGTGAATAATGAGTCGGCGCGCATTGATGTGACCCTGCCGTCCAATGCGACCTTCGAAATTCAAGCCAGTTCGCGCAACGGCGAAATCGATACCGGTTTCGACGATGCTGCGCTCAAAAAGTCGGAGGAGAGCGGCACGGCGAAACTGGAAGGCAAAGTCGGCGCGCGCGGCCCGCAAATCCGGCTGAAGACGACCTATGGCACGGTGAGCGTGAGAAAGGGTCCGTGACGCAAGTGGCGAGTGCTGAAAGAATCGCGACCACAGATTGAAGCAAGCGACACCGACTGGTAGTATAAGAACATGGTTTTTCACGTGACACTCAGCAAAGCCGAAGACGGCTGGATCGTTGTGGAATGCCCCGCCCTGCCCGGCTGCGTCTCTCAAGGGAAAGACGAACAGGAGGCGCTCACCAACATCCGGGAAGCAATTGCCGCCTGGCTTTGGGCAGAAGACCAGAAGGCCATGGCGCAGTCCCCACATCGCGGACAACCCGAAATCCTTGTCACCGTCTGACCGCGTGGGCCGCCTCGCCAACATTTCCGGCAAAGAAGCTACCAAGGCATTCCAAAAGGCTGGGTGGCAAATCCTCGGCCAAGTGGGAAGCCATGTGGTGATGGTGAAGCCTGGAGTCCGCGTCAACCTTTCGATTCCCCAACACAAAGAACTATCGGTGGGCACGCTGCGGGCTCTGATCCGACATGCGGGACTGACGGTCGAGGAGTTTCTCGAGTTGCTCTAAGCCCTTTCCAGCACTAATGGCTGGCGCGGCGGCACCATTGCGTCCATTTTCTAACGGTCGAGCTGTTTCTGTAGGGTGGGGAAGAATTCAGGATAGGAGACAGCGGCGCAGTCCGAATCGCGGATGACGGAGTTACCCTCTGCGCCTAGCGCGGCGATGGCGAAGGCCATGGCCATGCGATGATCGCCGCGCGGATCAATTTCCGCGCCGCGCAATTTCCCCGCGGACTTTCCTGCCACTTTCAAGCCGTCCTTGGACTCTTCGACCCTTGCGCCCATACGGCGAAGATTTTCGGCAAGAGTGGCGATGCGGTCGGATTCCTTCACGCGGAGTTCGGCAGCATCGCGGATTTCAATTCCCTGCTCCGTGAACGGCGCGAGCGCGACGAGCATGGGCAGCTCGTCGATCAGTTGTGCGACAAGTAGTCCGGATATCATGCCGCCGGCAAGCGCGGCATAACGAATGGAAATGTCGCCGACGAGCTCGCCGTGGCGCATGGACACGTTGCTCAGGCTGATGGGCGCGCCCATCGTCGCAAGCACATCCAGCACCGCCGTGCGCGTGGGGTTTAATCCGCATCCGGTGATGAGCAGGCTCGACCCGGGAAGAATTAGTGCGGCAGCCAGAAAAAATACGGCGGAGGAAACATCTCCGGGAACGATGAGTTGACGCGCCTGAAGACCCGCGGCGGGCAGACCGGCGAGGCAAACCGTGGCGCCGTTGGTGCGCACGTCGGCGCCGAATTCGGCGAGAGCGAGTTCCGTATGGTCGCGCGTGCGCACCGGCTCCGTCACCGATGTCGCGCCAGAAGCGTACAGCCCGGCGAGTAAGATTGCAGATTTCACCTGCGCGCTGGGCACAGGCAGAGAGTAATCAATCGGCTTCAACGGCGCGCCGGTAATCTCCAGCGGGGCGCAGTCGCCGTCGCTCGCGCGAATGGCCGCGCCCATCTCGCGCAGCGGCTCGATGACACGCCGCATGGGACGCCGGCGCAGCGAAGCATCGCCAGTCAGTGTCGAGGAGAAAGACTGGCCCGCGAGCACGCCGGCCAGCAGGCGCATGGTCGTGCCGGAGTTTTCCGCGTCAAGTTTTTTCCTGGGCGCTTTCAAACCGCGCAGGCCTCTGCCCTCAATCGTGACGCGATCCTTGCCGGCTTCGACGGCAATCCCCAGTCGCCGGAGACATTCGAGCGTGCTGTGGCAGTCGGCGGCGGGAGAAAAATTATGAATTTCGCTGCGGCCTTCAGCCAAAGCGGCCAGGATCGCGTACCGGTGGGAGATGGATTTATCGCCGG
>DASYRO010000428.1:0-3745 GCA_036004385.1 Candidatus Acidiferrales bacterium | reverse complement strand
GCAACTGGCGCAAGTCGGTCGTCGGGCCGTGGCGGCGTCCTGAGGAATACAGCGGGTGATGGAAGAAGCAGATTTTCCAGTCCGAATCCGGGGCTTTTTCCAGTTGCGACTTCAGCCAGTCCAGTTGTTTCGGGTCCATGTAGTTGCTATCCAACGCAAAAAAACGAGCATTGCCACACCGGAACGCGTGATAGCTTTCCCCATTCATGTTGAAAAATTTGTAGAAGCGCTCGCTGGCGGCATCGTGATTGCCCAGTGCCGCATAGAATTTCACGCCTGCGTCCAGTAGAGCTTTGTAAGGGATTTCGAATTTGCGCTCAAAATCGCTGGGACGATGGCTGCCATAGATGTTGTCTCCCAGCATGATGACAAACTCGAACGGAAAGCTGCGCCGCGCCTCGACCATGCGTTGAGCCACTTCGTTTTGCGGTAAGTCTCCGGTGCCCATGTCGCCGATGGCCGCGAAGCGCACGGAATCCGGCTTGAGAGGAAATTTGAATTCTTCCGCGCTGCGGCCCGGCAGATAAACCGCGAGGGCAAGCAGCAATACCAGGCAGAAGAAAAGTCGGCGGCGCATGGGTTCGTCCGGTGGTTACGGCAGAAGGTCGCGAAGCACGTCCACCACGAGATTCGCTCTCACGTCGAGCAGGAGCAGGTCGCGCCCCACGATGCGGTATTCCACTTCATCGGGCAGTTTGGGAAGCTCACGCAAGAGCGTCGGCGGCACGGTGGTCTGCGGAGTCCCGTCCGGGTAAACGTCATTCACGTTCAGGCGCACGCGAACGAGCGGAGCGCCTTCTGCGAGCGTCGCGCGCACGTGGGAACCCTGGGGTGCCGCAAACACATTGCGCACGGCGCGGCGAAACGCCGGTTGTGACGCAGGAGTGAAAATGTCGCGCGCTTTCGCGTTCGCGCGCGCTTCGCGGATTTTTTTGGCCAGGGCCTGCTGGTGCGCGGCGATGGCTTCCGGTTGGGCTTCCTTCGGCTTTAACGACGGTAGCGTCGCCTCGGCCTGTTTGTGCAGCCGGACATAATCCTGCACACGAGCCATGAATGATTGGAAACCGGTGTCAACCTTTTGAGGTTTGGCCTGGCCGGCGCGCTGCCTTGCGAATGTCCCGCCGGCGGCGAGAGCCAGGCCTAAGAGCAAAATAGTGGCCGGGCCGGCGATTGGCCAATCGCGTCTCATACTTGGTTTCGTGTGGGACGAACCACACACGTCGTCACCTGCGCACTTAGCCATTGTCAGAGGCTTCCACGGCTTCTTGGACCGCTTCCTTTACCGCTTTTTTGACCACTTTCTTGACCGTATCCTTGACCTCTTTGTCCCGCAAGACTTCCTCGCCGGCCTTGGCCACGGCTTTGCGCACAGCCTTTTTCACAGTGGTGGCCAGAGGGTGCAATTCTTTCTCGAGCGTTTCCACGGCCTTTTCCGCCTCGGCTTTAGCCTTTTCCGCTTCGGCTTCTTCCCTTTTCTCTTCACGCTTCTCGTCAATGGGAACGGATACTTCCACATGAATTTCTTTTTGTTCTTGCGGATGTTCTTCTTTCTTCGCTCCGGCGGCCCAGTCGGCTTCAAAAGTCTCAGTTAGTTTTTTCACGATCGACGGGTCGCGGATGATGAGGCCCAGCTCGCGGCGCGAATCCAGCTCCGCTTCGCGCAAGCTCTGGCTGCCAACGAAGGCCTGGTGACGGTCGCGGATGATAGTGCGCGTATGCAGGCGGCAGCCGGCTAGTTTTGCCGCGTTCAACCGCGCGCGCCCGGGGACCTTGCCGATGACGCGCACCTCGACGCCGGCCTTGGCGCGCTCCTGCATAATGCGCAGCATCTCTTTGTCGGTAATTTTCGGATCATAGATCAGCAACTGCTTCTTAGCCCGCCGCAGAAACGCACCGAGTGACTTGCGGGAGTTCGCCGGGCTGACAACAAATGTTTCCACGGACGGAACGAATGCCGTTCGCGTGCAGTCAGCGCGGAACAGCCGGACGGCCTCGTGCACCCATTTGACGTTGTGGGTGATGATGCCGAACGCGCGGCTGTGGTCAATGTCCATGTGCGTGAAATTGAAGGACAGCACGTACAAGATGCGCCGGTCAATCAGAATGAACTTGTCGTGATAGCGCACCAGGTCGTCCGAGCTGCGCGCGACGATGATTCCGGAGTCCAGAAAGCGCAGTTCGAGCTTGCGCAGATTTTTTTCTCCGCCGCGATTGGCGTGGGCGATCAGCGCGGTGACGCGCACGCCCTTTCCCACCGTAGCTTTCAGCGCCGCCTCGATCTCCTTGTGGTCGAAGCGGAACACCGCCAGCTCCACGCTCTTCTTGGCGCTCTTAATAGCGGAAAGAATCGGCGCCACGCCTTCTTCCGGCTCGATGATCAATTTCACCGCGAAACTCCTCGGCCCTCGTCAGAGGGCGTTGAGCTCAGCAATCCTTTTCTGGACGACCGTAGTGTATCCCTCCACTTCCTCGGGAGTGTACCCGGCGGCGCGGAAACAGTCGCGAATTTGATCGGCAGACAAGTGGGCGAGGCTCTGGCCCAGCCATTTGGCGTCGGCGCGCGGAATATCGCGAGTGACCGATTCGGTCTTGTTTTGTTTTCCGAATCGAAGCACGGGCGTGGCAAACACGTGGCTGCGGGTCTTGAAGTCCACTTCCCGCGGCGTGCCATTGTCGATGAAATTGGAGTTCTCATAGTCGCGCAGCACGCTCTTGGACCAGGTGAAATTATTTCCGCCTTTGCCGAAGGTAGCGCCCAGATCCTTGACCTCAAAGAAGCGTGCGTTGGCGGTTTCGTAGACTTCATTGTTGCGAGTGAGCAGGTCCCAGTTGTTCATCAATGCCATCATCACTTTCAGGCCGTTGAGTTCGCGGGTTCCGGTGAAGGGATTACGGGACCAATCCCAGGTTCCGAGTTTCTTGTGTCCTTCGATATGCCGCTTCAGGCGCGCGCCGCGCACCACGCCGCCGGGAGAAACAAATCCCTGGCCGCGGCGCAATTTCGGCAGCCCGGTGACTTTCAGTTCGGGCAGATAGTAATCTTCATCCACGAAATAGCCAGCGGCCCAGAGCAAGCGCGTGGCGGCAACTTCACTTTGCGATTCATGACCCAGTTTCACCTTCCACTTCACGCCCTGGTCGTCTCGCACGTCGAACTTGGGTTGCGTCCCCGTCGTGTCTTCACTGACGAATGTGTACACGGCGCTGGGGTCCGGCGCGTGTTCCTTGCCACCCGCTCCGTAGAATAAGTTTAGCGCCGCAACGTCGCCCGGGTTGCGCCAAATCACTGCCCGCAGGCCGTTGGAATGTGCTGGCGCCTTCTGTCCAAGATTCTTCTGCGCGAGAATGGGAGCCGAACAAATAAATAGCAGCAGTATGAAAACGAAAGCATGTTCTGGTTTTGTTCGTTGCTTGGCCATTATCCACTCCTCTTTACATCTTGGACCCCCAGCTGGTTAACCCGCCTGTCGTACGTCCGCTTCCGACGTCTGCGTCTTATACAGCTCGGCATACAGCCCGCCGCTGGCCAGCAAGGCTTCGTGCGTACCCTGCTCCACAAGCTCGCAATCTTTCACCACAAAGATGACGTCGGCATGGCGCATGGCGCTCAGATGGTGCGCGATGACGACGGAAGTGCGCCCCTCCATTAAGCGGTCCAGCGCGTCAATGACCGCCTGTTCGGAAGCCGAGTCGAGGCCTGCCGTGGGTTCGTCGAGAACCAGAATCGGCGCATTGCGAATGATGG
>DASYRO010000427.1:0-4389 GCA_036004385.1 Candidatus Acidiferrales bacterium | reverse complement strand
GTTCCACGCCGCTTTCGGAAATGTTCAGCTCGACGTGATGCTCCCAGACGGATTGCCAGCGCTCCAGCTCAAACGGCGCGATACGCATTTATTCCCCCATTTCAGACGCACTTAAGTTTACTTCACGCGTGCGGGAAGAGGCAGCCGAAGACAGCATCAAAAGATAACGCAAAGGCGCAGAGTGCGCGGATGAGCGCAGAGAAATTTGGTGCAGGTCACTTGCCGACCGTTGCGACCGAAAAGAACTAACGCTTTTGCGGGATTTTCGGCCACGGGGCCCAGGCCATGCCAGGAGGGCGCGTGCCGAAGCCGACAGCGAAGATCGCGGATTCAGTGACGCCGTCCACGCCGAGATCTTTTTCCAGCCGCGAATCGGCCAGGGCCATGGTGCAGAACGGCGCGAGTCCCAGCCACGTGGCGGCGAGCAGCATAGTCTGGCCAAGGTGGCCGGCATCGAGCAGCACGGCACGGTAAGAGCGGGCGAGGGTATATTTCCACTGCGGGCGCGAAAAGCGTGCGGTCAACAGGAAGAGCGCAGCGGCGTCTTGGTAGTACGGCTGGCCGGGCAGATAGCGCGTGACATGGCGGGGCGTCACGTTGCGTTTGAGAAGTTCGAGGTTATGGCGGTCCGCGGCGTAGTGATAGATGCCCGGCGCGAGCCCTTCAATGTGCAGCGCCAGCACGTAAATTTCGATGGGTTGCAATGCCCCGCCGGATGGAGAGGTTTTCAGCGCAAAGCGGCCGATCCCGGGCACGCGCAGCCAACGCTGTACGCGTCCGGAGAGCCACAACAACTCTCCGAGCGCCCGGAGTGGGACGCGCCGGCGCTGGAACTGGCGCCAGGTGCGGCGCGCAAGCAACACGCGCGGAAATTCACTGTCAATTTTTGGCGCCGCGAGAGCAATCTGCCGCGCGCGCGGATAATGCTTCACGGCTGAAGGAAGGGGCTCGGTGCGGGCCTTTCTGCGCAGCGCGCGCTCGACGGCCTTGAGGTCGGTTTCGTACTCCATGTCTTTGGTCGAGAAATGGAAGAAGCCTGCGGCGGGGTTCCAGTCCTTCCACGCGGCCATGGCTTTTTCCGCGGGCGAGGGATCGGAATCCGAGCGTTGCAGGAGCGAATGGCGCGTCAATTGAGCAAGCGCCCGGCGCAGAGACGCAGGCGAATATTCCGGGAACTTCCGGAAGAGTTCTTCGGCCGGGCGCCAGCGACCGAAAAAATCCAGGATGGCGCAGGTCAGCGGCGCGGCGCTGGTGCGCGTGCGCGTCGCAAAGTTTTCGAAGACCAGCCCCTCTTCGGTCCAATAGCAGACCACAAAAGGTGAGCGGCGGTGGAGTGGAGCCTTGCGGCTTGCCACGGTTCTCAGAGTTTCCACCCGCCTGTGCACAGCGTTTTCACCGCCGTGTAATGCTTGTCCAACGCCTTGATTTTGGCGTCGAGTTTCTCTTGTTCGGCCTTCGATCTTCCTTTTTTCGCACCGCGGAGTTCCTTCTGTTTCTTGCGGATTACCGCTCCAATCGAACTGATGGAAACAAGTCTCTTCGCCATATTCCTCCTTTGCTTTCGCGCGCGGACTTTGCCGGATGCCAAGAACTGGGCCTACCAACCCGGGGGAGACGCATCGAATGGGACAGACCTTAGTACCAGCGTAATGACTTGTCAAGCAACAATCTGATGTTCTGCGAGGAACAATTTCTTATGGAAATCCGATGCGACGGAGCAACTGGGTGAAGCGTTCATCGGAGCGCAGCGACTCGAAGCGGGGATGCGCGCGGACATTGATCAATCGCGATTCGTGGTTCTCGTAACCCTTCATCAACCAGGCCATGGCCTCGTCGCGATCGCCGAGGCTCGCATAGATTAAGGCCATGCTGTATGCACTGACGAATTCCCGCCGCGAGGCAGCTTTTAGCGCGGCGGCCATCTGTAGCGCCTCTCGCCGCTGGCCGAATGCGGCCAGCGCCGCTGCCAGATCCGCATCGTAGTTGATATCGCCGGAAAGTTTTCGCGCTTCGCGGAAGGCTGCGTAAGCTTCCTTGGCCATTCCCTTTTCCAGATAGGACTGTCCCATGTAACCGTAAGCGACGGCAAAGTTCGGATCCTGCTCGATTGCACCCTGGAGTTCTGCGATGGCCTTGTCGTATTGACGCGCGAGGTAGTAGCACCAGCCGGTATTCGACTTGATCATAAGCGAAAGCGGATCCAGTTGTTGCGCGCGCTGGATGTGGTCGAGCGCCTCGGCGTGGCGTCCCATGGCGGAGAGGAACAGCGCGTACCAGTGGTGGGCCGTTGCGTAATTGGAGTTCAGCTCGAGCGCGCGGCGATATTCTTTTTCAGCTTCGGCAAATTGATAGTAAGAATCATGGATGGCCGCGAGTGAGGTATGCGCTTCCGCGGACGTGTCATCGAGTTGCAGTGCCCGAGTGGCGGCCGCCTCCGCCAGCGGATACGCGCGATCCGGAGAGAGGTAGGCATCGGCCCACGAAACCTGGTAGCTGTCCGCCAGGCCCACGTAAGGCGCGGCATAGTTCGGATCGAGCACGATGGCCGTCTGGAAGTACTCGATGGCCCGGCTCATATCCGAGCGGTCCCGTTTGTCCAGATAATATTTGCCGCGCATGTAAGCGACATAGGAGTCGGGATTCACAGGCGTGACGCGCGTCAGCCGGGCGGTCTCGCTGGGGGTGAGCGCGACGCGGATTTCGTGGGCCACGGCGGAAGCCACCTCGCGTTGCAGGTCGAGGACGTCGCGGAGATCGCGCTCGTAGGTGTTCGACCAGATGGTAGTGTCCGACGAGGCGCGGATCAGCCGCGCCGTGATGCGCACGCGCCCGCTGGATTCGAGTACGGAGGCTTCCAGCACCGCGTCCACTTTGAGGTCCCGAGCAATTTCGGGCATGCTTTTCGTGGTGCCTTTGTAACGCATCACGGACGTCCGCGAAATGACGCGCAGCGCGCTGATGTTGGCCAGTTCGGCGATGAGCGCGTCGGTCATGCCGTCGGCGAAATATTCCTGCTCGGAATTGCCCGGCGGAGTGGTCAACGGCAGAACCGCAACCCATTCGACGTGGCTGGCTGCGGGAGGAAAAATGCGGTCGCGCAATCCGCCGAGGTTGGCGGCCACGGCGGCCACGAGAATCAGGATGATGACCGGCGCGATCCACGCCGCGGCGCGCCGCCAGGGGTTTCGCCGTACCGGGATGTGCGGGATGCTGAGGGCCGATGCCGACGCTTCCAGCCGGCGCAGGTCCACGGTGAGGTCCGTTGCCGACTGGTAGCGGCTGTCCGGCGATTTTTCCAGACATTTCATGGTGATGCGCTCGAGTTCTATGGAAATCCGCGGGTTCAACGCGCGCGGCGGCACGGCCGCCTGGTGCAGGATGGCGTCAATCATCTTTGCGGCCAGCGCTTCGCGGAACGGCCGCTGGCCGGTGGTCATTTCATACAGGACTGCGCCAAACGAGTAGATGTCCGTGCGCGCATCAGTAGGTTCTCCGCTCAATTGCTCTGGAGACATGTACGGCAGCGTGCCGCCGGCCACATTGTGCTCGGACGCGTCGCTGGTGGATTCGCCGCTGATTTCGATCTCTTTGCGAACCAGCTTGGCCAAACCGAAGTCCAGTACCTTCACCTGGCCCTTGGGCGTGACCATGATGTTGCCGGGCTTGAGATCTCGATGCACGACGCCTTGGTCGTGCGCTTCGCCCAGCGCCAGCGACACCTGCGTGGCTAGCTTGACGATTTCTTTTTCCGGCAACGCGCCTTGCGCCAGCCGGTCGGCCAGCGACACGCCGGGCACGTATTCCATCACCAGATAGTCCACGCCACTCTGCGTATCGAAGTCGTGGACGATGGCCACGTGCGGATGGTTCAGGCGGGAAAGGGTCAGCGCTTCCTGGCGGAACCGCTGGCGCAACTCCGGGGAGTTCAGCGTGCCGGGCGGCAAAACTTTCAGCGCGACGTCGCGTTGCAGGCGGTCATCGCGCGCGCGATAGACTTCGCCCATGCCCCCGGCGCCAATCTTTTCCAACACGCGGTAACGGTCCAGCGTTTGACCGACCATACGTTGGGCACACTCTCCCGGGCGAAATGGTAGGCTTGGGTACCAGGTGTGTCAACTCGCGCGGCGAACATCTGATAACCGATTCATTATTGGCTGGTAATTGTGACTGCTCTAAGTTGCTGGCTGGGACAAAGGCGACGCCGGCCTCGGGCCGACAAACGCCTGCGCGGCGAAGGCGAGGAGCAAGGGAAAACATTCGATGACGTAGCGCGGTTCGACGGTTTGCAATTGCGTCAGAAACACCGTACGCACAATGAGCCACGTCAGCAGGACCGTGAAAGCAGGGTGCGAGCGGCAACGCCACATTCCGGCAACGGCCAGACCCACG
>DASYRO010000426.1:0-4110 GCA_036004385.1 Candidatus Acidiferrales bacterium | reverse complement strand
GACGCACTGGCCCAGGCGTTCGCAGCGATGGGATTCAAGAATGTCAGGACGCTGCTGGCCAGCGGCAATGTCCTGTTCGAGGCGCCGGCAGGGAGCCGCGAGAAATTAGCAGGCAAAATCAGCGGCAAACTTGCGGGCACGTTCGGACATGAGATGCACACAATTCTGCGCACCATGCCGGAGCTGCGCAGGCTCGCGGATGCGCAGCCGTTCGGCGGCATCAAGGTGACGCCGCGGACGCGCCTTTTTGTCACGTTTCTGCCGGACCGCCCGCGCAGTACGCTGAAAATTCCGTACACCTCGCCGGACGGAAGTTTTTGCATTCTTTGCCGCAGCGGGCGCGAACTATGTTCCGTGCTGACCCTGGGGCCGCAATGGGCAAAAAACTTGCGGCAGATGGATATCCTCGAAAAAGAATTTGGAAAGCGCGTAACCACGCGGAGCTGGAATACGGTTGTGCGAATTTTGCGCGCCGGCTCGTAGCGCGTCAATCTGCTTTTGTTTGTTTCCATGCAAAACTGTGTAGCGTAGAATCCCGCCGGACTATACTGGAACGCGATGATTCGCACTGTCGGCATCATCTCGAAACCCCGCAAGGAAGATATCGCCGCGGTCGTGCCGCGCCTGCTGGAATGGTTGCGCGCGCATCAACTGGAAATTTTCTACGATCAGGAAACGGCGGAATGCATCGCCGGCGGCCAAGGTGGGAATGGGACGCAGGTGCCGCGCGAAGAACTCCCCGCGAAAACGGACATGATCATTCTGCTCGGCGGCGACGGCACGTTGCTCGCGGCGTCGCGCATGATGGGCGATTCCACGGTGCCGATTCTTCCTGTCAATCTCGGCGGGCTGGGCTTCCTGACCAGCGTCACACTCGACGAATTGTATTCCGTGCTCGAAGAAGTGCTTGCCGGAAAGCATCGCATCAGTGAGCGCGGAATGCTTGAAGCGGAAGTCGTCCGCAATGGCAACTCGATTGAAAAACATCGCGCGCTGAACGACGCTGTACTCAACAAAGCCACGCTCGCGCGCATCATTGATCTGGAATTGTTCATCGAGGGCGGATACGTTTGCAGCTATAAGGCGGACGGGCTGATTGTCTCCACGCCGACCGGCTCAACGGCGTATTCATTGGCCGCGGGCGGGCCGATTGTGTATCCCGTGCTCGACGCGTTCGTGGTCACGCCGATTTGCCCGCATTCGCTCACCAATCGGCCGCTGGTCATCCCGGACAACATGGGCATCGAAATCGTGGTACACGCGGGGGACGAGGCTATCTACCTGACCCTTGACGGACAGGTGGGCATTGAGTTGACCGAAGGCGACCGCGTGGCCATCCGCAAAGCGCCCAAAAAACTGCGCGTTATTCGTCCCGTGCAAAAGACTTATTTCCAGATTCTGCGCAGCAAGCTGAAATGGGGCGGCCGCTGAGTCGCGTTCCATTCAGATAAACGCAAAAGCAGATTCCTCGCTTCGCTCGGAATGACAACAACGGAAGGAACCCGACATGATTCGATTTTTTCTCCTCGTGAGCCTTGTTTTGCTTTTCGGCGTCGCTGTCGCCTCCGCGGGCGAGCCCAAGCCGCCGGCTGACCTCGTCGTATTAAACGGCAAGGTGTGGACGGTGGACCCGGCGAAGCCGCGCGCAGAGGCGGTGGCGGTAGTCGGAGATCGCATCGCCGCCGTCGGCAGCAACGAGGAAATTAAAAAATGGGTGGGGCCGAACACGCGCACGATTGACGCGCGGGGAAATACCGTCCTGCCCGGAATGATTGACGCGCACGCGCACTTCGTTACTGGCGGGTTCGATGTCGGCGGGGTGCAGCTCAAGGATGCAAAAACTCCCGAAGAATTTGCGCGGCGCATCGGCGAGTTTGCGAAGTCGCGCCCCAAGGGCGAATGGATTGAAGGCGGCACGTGGGATCACGAAAACTGGCCCGGCGCGCCGCTGCCCACGCGCGCGCTGATTGACAAGCTCACGCCGGACAATCCCGTCTTCGTCAGCCGCTACGACGGACACATGGCGCTGGCCAACAGCCTGGCGCTCAAGCTCGCCGGCGTGACGCGCGATACGCCCGTGCCCGCAGGCGGCGAAATCGTCAAAGACACGAACGGGGAACCCACAGGCGCGCTGAAGGATGCGGCCATGAGCCTGGTGGATCGCGTGATTCCTCCGCCGGGCGAAGAGCAGCAGACGCGTGCGGTGAAGGCAGCGCTGGCGGAAGCGGCGCGATTTGGCGTCACCGGCGTGCACGATATCTCCAGCGCATCGGACGTGCGCATCTATCAGCAACTGCTCGCGCGCGGCGAACTCACCACGCGCATTTACTGCCTCACGCCCATCCAGCAGTGGGAAGCGCCGGCGCGCACCGGCATCCGCGCGAAATTCGGCAATGATTTTCTGCACGTCGGCGCGCTGAAGGGATTTGCCGATGGCTCGCTGGGTTCAACGACCGCGCTTTTCTTCGCGCCGTACCTCGACGCGCCGCAGACCTCCGGCCTGCCCAACCAAATGATGTTTCCCGAAGGCAACATGCTGAAAATGGCGCTGGGCGCGGACGCCGCCGGGCTCCAGCTTGCCATTCACGCCATCGGCGATAAAGCTATCCGCGGCATTTTGGACATTTATGCCGAGGTGGAAAAGCAGCACGGACAGCGCGACGGCGCGAACGGAAGCTATCCCAACGCGCAGCGCCGCTGGCGCATTGAGCACGCCCAGCACATGCATCCGGACGATTTTGTGAAATTCGCGAAACTCGGCGTGATTGCGTCCATGCAGCCGTACCACGCCATAGACGACGGCCGCTGGGCAGAAAAACGCATCGGTCACGAGCGGGGCAAGACCACCTACGCCTTCCGCACGTTTCTGGATAAGGGCGTGAAGCTGGCCTTCGGCTCGGACTGGACTGTCGCACCGCTGAATCCCATGACCGGCATCTACGCGGCGGTGACGCGCGCCACGCTGGATGGAAAAAATCCGGGCGGATGGTATGCGGAGCAGAAAATCTCTCTGGCGGAGGCCATCGAGGCGTACACCATGGGCTCCGCGTACGCGGAATTTGCGGATAAAGAAAAAGGCTCGATCACAGTGGGAAAGTTTGCGGATATCGTCGTGCTCGATGCGGATCTGTTCGGGATTGCGCCTGAAGAGATTAAGGACGCGAAAGTGGTGCGAACGATCCTCGGCGGACGCGTAGTATTTGGGCAGTAACAGCAGGAGAGATCCTTCGCTTCGCTCAGGATGACAAAATTCAAACTCTAACGCAGAGGCACAGAGGGCGCAGAGAATCGCAGATTCATTCGCCGCGGACGAGATCGTTAAGCGATTCGCGGCGGCGGATGATGCGGAAGCGCGAGCCTTCGACCAAAATTTCCGGCGCGCGCGGGCGGGAGTTGTAGTTAGACGCGGCGACGATGCCGTAAGCGCCAGCACCCCACAACACGAGCAAGTCGCCCGAACGCACTTCCCCCAGCGGCCAATCCTGTAAAAAGCGGTCGCCGGTTTCGCAGACCGGACCGACGATGTCCACCGGCAAGGGTGTTGTGGTTTGCACAGATGCCGGCCTGAAGGCCGGCCCTACATGTGCCGCAATCGTGATGGGGTGAATGGCGCCGTAGAGCGCGGGGCGGAGCATGTCGTTCATGGCAGCGTCCACGACCACAAAGCTTTTGCCGTGATTGGTTTTTGTGTAGAGCACGCGCATCAGCAGCGCGCCCGCCTGACCGATGATGACGCGGCCGGGCTCGAGCAACAGGTGACAGCCCAGTGGACGAATCGCGCGGCTGACCGCGGTGGCGTAGGCGCGCAGGTCCAGCGGCGATTCGTTGGCGTAGCGCACGCCGATGCCGCCGCCGAAGTCGAGATACTTCAGCGCGACACCCGCAGCGCGCAATTCGCGCACGTACGCAGCCAGTCGCGCAACCGCGCGGCGAAACGGCGCGGGGCTCAGAATCTGCGAGCCGATGTGCGCGCTGATGCCCTGCCAGCGAATCCAGTGCGAATTTTTGTGCGCAAGATAGAGGCGGCGCGCGTCGTCCCAGTCCACGCCGAATTTGTGGCGATGATGGCCGGTGGCGATGTGTGGATGGCCGCCGGCCTCGACATCGGGA
>DASYRO010000425.1:0-7362 GCA_036004385.1 Candidatus Acidiferrales bacterium | reverse complement strand
AAGATTATTTCGCGGAAATCGCGGAGCCCCCGGCCGTCACGACGAGCTGGCGGAGAGCGGGTACAACCGCGAGGCGCAGCAGACCTTTGGGAGTGGCCGCGCGGTCGAGAGCGGCGAGTTTAGCAGCCGTCCACTCCGCTGGCGCGGTGTTCCCCTCTGCTAGAAATGTCAGCGCCTCCTGTCCGGCGGCGCCAATGTCGGCCAGGTCGGCTGCCACGCCTTCGACGTCTTGCAACTGCGGCGACGTCTTCGCGAGTAGCGCAAGTGACGCGCCGAGTTCCTGCCAGCGTTGAAATTCCCGTGCCAGTGCCTGACGTTTGCCGGCGTCGCGCGACGAATCCAACAAAACCGAACCGGCCAGCGCGGTAAATTCGCGGCGCATGGGCGCATCGGGCGCGGCAATATCGCCGGGAGAAGTGAGCGGCGTGAGTTGATTGGCGCGGCGCGCCCGCTGCCGCTGCCCCAGGCTGAGCGGCTCGACCAGACGCAGCAGCGCGCGCAGCGGCTCGATGGCCGCGCTGCCGGCGAGGCGCCGCAGCATCGCGTCCGGGCCGGAAAGATGAGTGAGACCTAGCTCCTCGAGTTGCACGCTCACGGTATCGAGGCGTCGATACATGTCGGCAACGTCAGCGACTTCGCGCGGCGACCAAAAGCGCTCGGCCATCGCCGCGGTGCGCGGCCAGATGCGCGAGTCAATATTTTCCGGCGTGATGAGCTCGCCCCACATGCACGCTTCGCCGCCCAAAACGCGCGAGGCCTGCGCGGCATCAAGATCCGTCGTCGCCGGCAGCGGGTCCACGGCGTAATGAAACGCCGCGGGCTGCATGGCGTCAAGATAGTAGCCCGCGGAAAGAATTCCGCTGAAGCCCTGTTTCACGCTTTCGCCGAGCGATTTCTGTCCGCGCCACGATTGCACCACGGTGTCGCGCGGCAAATCGTTGTGCAGGATTTCGTCCCAGCCGACCATGCGCTTCTTGTGCTTGCTGAGAATCTTCGAGAGCCGCTGGTTGAAGTACGCCTGTAGTGCGGCGTTGTCCTTCAAGCCGCGGCGTTTTTTGAATTCAGCGACAGCCGTACTGGTGTCCCACTGCGCCGGCTTGACTTCATCGCCGCCGATGTGCCAGTAGGTGTCGGGAAAAAGTTTCTTCATCTCGTCCACGAAACGGTCGAGGAATTTGTACGTTTTCTCGTTGGTGGGATCGAATGTCGCGTCGAAAATGCCGAACTCGCGGATGATGGCGTACGGCCCCGGCGCCGAGGCCAGCCGCGGGTCGCCCACGAACCACGCCGTGGAATGGCCGGGCATGTCGAATTCCGGCACCACGCGGATGCCGCGATCGCGCGCGTAAGCCACGACCTCGCGAATCTGCTCCTGTCTATAGTAGAGACCATCGGAACCGAACTCCGCCAGCTTGGTAACACGGCGGCTTTCCACGCGGAAGCCCTGGTCTTCGCTCAAGTGCCAGTGCAGCACATTGAGTTTCACCGCGGCCATGGCGTCCAGGTTGCGCTTGATGACTTCCACGGGTTGCCAGTGACGGCAGACGTCTATCAGCAATCCGCGCCACGGAAAACGCGGCTTGTCGGCGATCTCGGCGAGCAGAAGATAAGAACCCGCGGCATCGCGCTCGACGAGTTGAAGAAACGTCTCCAGGCCGCGCAGCGCGCCGACCACCGTCGCGGCTTGGAGTGTCGCTCGCTGCGGCGTCACGTTGAGCGAATAGGATTCGTCCTCGGCGATGGACTGCACCGCTTCGCCCGCACGGGCGACTTCGATGGCGAATTTTGCCGCAGCGGCATCTTTTTTGATCTCGTGCGAAAACGCGACGCCGGTGCGTGCCTTCAAGCGCTCGAGAGCGCGCCGCACGCCGCGCAGCAAGCGGTCATCGCGGTGTTTCGTCGCCGCAACGGAAAAGGATTTGTCAATCGGCAGGCGGCCCGGCTCGATGCGCACCGATGCCGGCACCGGCATCAGGTGATGCGGCGGCGCGGCGCCCTGCGCGTGCGCGGCTGGTACCGGCGACATCAGCAATAGAAACGCAAACAGGTTTGTTCTTCGCATCGCATGCATCATCTTAGACGGATAACTCAATTCCCCGCAGCCTCAAAAAGCATATTGCGTGATTACTTTGGCAGTGCGCTTATCGAGCAGAATCAGTGTGGCGCGCTGCGAGGGCAGACGTAAACGAATCTCCGCGCCGGTGGTCTTGTCTTTGATGGCGACGTCCTCGTCGCGCGCGCTTTCCGACATCAGCAAATAAAGGGTGCTGTCCTGCATGAACACAGGTCGAATCAAAACACCCGGCGAGGGCAACTTGCCTTCGAAGTCCGCTTCGATGCCCACGCGGCGCAACGTCCACGCGTAAAGCGCGGCTGCGGCGTCGAGTCCTTCCGCCAATTCCACAGGATAGCTCGTGAGAAAAATACTGCCCTTGCCTCGGCCGAGTTCATGAAAGGTCCTGCCGTCGGCGAAGGCGAGCGAGTCCACGAATTGCTGCTTTTCGAACGCGAAGGACAGCGATAATTTTTCCGCGCCCAAGTCGAGCTCGGCTTGCCGAATCGTGAGCGGCTGCGGCGCAGCTTCAAGGCCTAGCGCGGCGAGGCGCTGCGTCGTGCGCCAGTGCGCGTCGCGTTCGAACGAGCCGGTGATGAGCAGATTCCCGCCGGCGTCCACATATTTAAGCAGCGCCTGCCAGCTTTCTTCGTTGAGCGCGTGTGGCGAAGGCAAAATCACCAGCTTCGGATTCCCAAGGTGCGCGAGCTGATTTTCCGCGAGCACAGCGCCCGGCACGCGGCAGTAGGAATGCAGCGCGCGAACGGCTTTGGTCTGCGCTTCGAGTACCAGCCAGTTCAGCGCCGAGTATTGAAACGCCTGCGAAGTGACGATGATTACTTGCGGCTCTTCCGGCCGCGAAAGTAGAGGGCCGGCTGCCGCAGCAAATTTCGCGAATTTGCGCAGGACTTCAGCTTCCGGCTTTTCCGTGCCGTCGGCGCGAATGGCGCCGATGGCGGCTTCGTTGTCGTCGCGCATGTACGAATTCACGTGCCACAGCCAGTGAATCGCTCCAGCACTGGTGCCCAGCGCAACCGCCAGCTTGCGTTCCAGCAGATGCGCGTCCTGCTCAGGAGTGCGGCGCGTACTGGCATCGAGCTGCAATTGCCGGCTGATGCCCGTTTCCTGAATCAACAGCGCCTTGCCAGGCTGTTTGGCGGCCAGCAAATCCCACAGCAAATCGTCGAGCATCCACCACGTGTGGTTCGTCGTGAAGTCAATCGCGTCGCCGAAAAACGCGGGCGAAAGGCGGTCGCGCACGCCGCCTTCGTCTTGCCCGACAGTGACGAGCTGTTTGCTGCCGGTGGCGCGGATGGCGTCGCGCAATTGCGCCGTCCACGCGCGGAATTTTTCCTGCGCGAACAAATAATAGTCGTAAAGCTTGAGCGCATTCGAGCCGCGCATGGTGCGATACACCGCGCGCGTGGAAAATTCCTCGTCGGCGGGCAGCGGCACAGGTTCCGGCTCGGGCGGCAGCACGGTCTGCCACGCTTCGGCGAGCGCGCCGCGGCTGGCGTAGTGCGCACGGAGCCATTCGTTCCACGCGGCAAGTTCGAACTTGTCGCGGTTGGGTCGCGTCATCCAAAGCTGATTGGGATTCGCGAAGCTCGGCTCGTTGATCAGGTCCCAGGAAAGGTACGGGACATCCTTGAAACGTTCGACGACGGCCGTGACCAGCTCGCGCTGCCGGCGCAGAGCTTCCGGATCGAGATAGGCATTCCCGCCGCCCAACACTTCAGGGATAAACGAGAAAAACGTGAACTGCACGGGCAGGTTGTACTTGCGCGCGGTCATCAGGAAGGCTTCCAGCGCGCGCAGCATTTCCCCGTGCACGACGCCGTCTTTGGTCACCTGGTCCCATGCGCTCCACCAGCCGGTGCGCAGCATATTGAAGCCCGCAGCGCGCAACTCGGCGAGGTCGCGGTCCCAGACGTACGCGTTGGGGCTGAGGAAAAACTGGCGTTGCACGTCGCTGGCCATGTACGTCGTACCAAGAATGGCCTGCGTGCGCCCGTCCACTTCGAAGAAATTTTCATTCACCGTGACGCGCGGACCAGAGCGTAGAAAATTTTCATCGCGTATCCAAAACCCCGTGCGATAAAAACCGCGCAGCGTGTCGCCTTCGTAAAGCCGCGCGGTGACCATGCGTAGCCCCCTGTCACGACTCGCGGGAAGCGTGACTTCCGTGGCAAACGGGAATTGGCCGGGTATGAGCGAAAAAGTTTGATGTTGCGCGTGGGGAATAATGCGCAGCTGGGCCAGGTTCTCGTCGTCAGACTCCTCCAGCTCCAGCCGCGCCGGCGCCGCCTGCGCGCCGAACCGCTGCCAGCGCACATGAAACGTCAACGGTTCGCCCGGAAGAAACAGCGGCCACGCCGGGCGCACGGCGAAATCCTCAGCGCCGCCGAGCGCCTGGCGGACAAGAAGCGGGATTATTTCGCGGCCGGCCGCGCCGCCAAAAAATCCGGATGTCGGCTCGCACGCCAGAAAAATCCACCGGCCGCCGACAAAATTATTTTGGAAGTGATCAATCTGCACCAGGGGCGCGCTCAGGCGGCGCCCGGCGGACGCGCCCCAGACGAGCGGCGTGAGCCGCGCGTCCATGCTGCCAGCCGAGCCGCCGCGCGGGTAGAGGTCTTCGTCGCTCAGGCGAATCGTCAGGCTGAACGCGCGCTGCCAATCGAATGCGGGCACACTCAGCTGCGGCAGGTCGTCGTTTTTCTGAAATTGCAGGCCGCGCGAGCCGGGCGTGGGCTGATATTCACTGATGAAAAGTTTTTGCGCGAACGCCAGCGTGTATGGGCGTATTTTCCAGACTTTTTCCACGCGGTAAGCGGGCCGCGTGAACGGCTGCCCGCCGAGCACCAGCGTATTCCCGCCGCGCTCAAGAAAAGCAAAAATCGCCGGCCATTGCTCTTCAGGGAACGCTGAGCCAAATGAAAGCACTAGCAGCCGCGTTTCCGCACGCGCAAGTGTATCGGCGAGTTGGTCGCTCGCAACAAAAGCCGCATCGGGAATCGCCGCCGCGAGATCGGCGCGGGCCGGCCCGGCTGAATCCGGCGCGGGAAATCCGTCTTCCCAAAACACGACAATGGCGGACACCTTCTGCGGTGTCGTTTGTGCCGGGCTAAAGCCCGCCGCCACATGTGCAGACAAATTTGGTGTTTGCGCGAAAGCACTCGTTACGCACAGGCACACAGAAAAAAGAATGAGTGCAATGTTCCGTTTCAAGCCGACCTCAAATGGAGCTTCATATTGCCGGCGGCGCAAACGTCACCTTCACCGTCTTGATTTCGTACGGACGCGTGGGAATCACGACCGAATTCCCGTTCACCTTCAGCGGCGTTTCTTCCTTCTCCATCAAATTCGTTTCCACGGCACGCGAGGCGCCCGGCGGCAGGTGCAGCGTGACCTGCGTTTCGCGTCCCGCGGATTCGTAGAAGCGGATGATCCAGCCGTCATCGTCTTCGGCTTTTTTGATCGCGGTCAGCACGACGTTTGCGGGCTCCAGAGAGACGAACGAGTGCGCTGCCGGCAGAGCGCCGGCGTGCGCCTGCGCGACAATCGCCAGCAGCGGATAATTCAGTTCGTAGCCGCGGCGGACGGTTCCCGCTTCGCGCCACGAACCCGCGTGCGGATAAATCGAGTACGTGAATTCGTGATGGCCCATGTCCGCATTCTTGTCCGGCCATTTCGGCGAGCGCAGCAGCGAAAGTCGCAGGACGTTGTCCTTCGCGTCATAGCCGTACTTCGAATCGTTCAGTAGGCTGATGCCACCGTTCGCATCGGAGAGGTCCGCCCAGCGCAGCGCGGGTACTTCGAACATCGCTTTCTCGGTGGGCGTGTTGCGCGTGGTGGGCCGCTGAATGGAGCCGTAGGGAATTTCAAACGTGGCAAAATCACTCTTCGCCGCTACCGGAAACGCAGCCTTCAGCAGGATGTGCTCTTCGTTCCAGTCCACCGTTGTGAAAATGTCCAGGCGCGGCACTCCTGCATAAATAACGATGTCCTGCACGATGACAGAACTGCGGAAGTGTTTCGTAATACGCCACAACGATTTTCCCAGTCCAATAGCGCCGTAACGCTGCGCTTCCGGCTGCTCCTCAATAAGATCCCATTTCTGGTCTTCGAAGTTGGCGTCGATATTCCAAGCGTCCCAATCCTTTGGCTTATCAACGAACGCCTGCAGCAGATTTCCGCAGGCGCCCGGCGCGAGCATCTCGCGATTCGCCCTTTTATCAAAGATGCTGGCGATACACCCGGTTTTGAAGTCGACTCGGACCCTGAGGAACTCGTTTTCCAGCAGGCCGCGGTCGCCGATCATTTTTTGGACCGGAAGCCCGGATTCCACTACATCACGCGGAACCGGCCTATTGGGGTCCTGCGAGAAAAAGACGCGATAGAGCTTGTATCCTAGCGGCGGCACATCTTTCGCCAGAAATTCCGCTTTGAATCGCGACGTAGAAATATCCTTCCACGAGACTTCGCCGACCACGCGACGCCCATCCGCATCGCGGATCTCGGCGGCCCCGCGCCCTCCTGGCTTTTGAATTTCCGCTTCCACGATTTCCGTGTGCGGCCACGTCAGTGGATTGAACACGACAATGGGCACGCCGTCGCCGGAGGTGTCGATGTACGCGGCAATCTCATTCATCGCCGCGGTGAGAATTGCGCCGGCGGAGCGGCGGACTTCGGCCTGGTCGCGAGCCGCGTCCACGTACACGGGCGCGATACCTGAGCCGGGCAAAATGTCATGGAACTGGTTGAAGAGCACTTTGCGCCAATCGTCGTTCAACTCCGTTTGCGGGTAGGGGCGGTTAAAGAGCGACGCGAGCGCAGAAAATTTCTCCGCGTTGAGCATGAGCGCTTCGTTACGGCGGTTATTCTGTTTGGTCTTGGCTTGCGTGGTGTACGTGCCGCGGTGGTATTCCAGGTAGAGTTCGCTCTTCCACACCGGCACAGTGAGCGTGTCCAGCTTCTTGCTGACGTCGTCGAAAAAACTTTGCGCCGTGCTGAAGCGTAGCCGCGGGTAAAGCGCATTCGGCGATTGCCAGCGCCGCGCAACATCCAACATTTCGCGCGTGGGCCCGCCGCCGTGGTCACCGATGCCGTAGAGATGCATCAGCTCGGGCGATTTCGATTTGGGGAGTTGCTCAGCGAGGTCGCGCGCCATGCTCACCGGCTCGATGGGATTCACGTAGTCGTGCGGAAAATAGGTGAGCACGCGGCTTCCGTCCGGCGCTTCCCACCAGAAGAGCTTGTGCGGAAACTTGGTCGTTTCATTCCAGCCAATTTTCTGCGTGACGAAA
>DASYRO010000424.1:0-3863 GCA_036004385.1 Candidatus Acidiferrales bacterium | reverse complement strand
AAGCCGCGGCCGGTGGACGCGACCGAAGTCTCGCAAATCGACGGCCCCAGCGTGAGCGGCACCGCCGTGCACGGCGGCGAAACGCGGCGCATCGCCGCCGGCGACGTCCTGATTATCCCCGCGGGCGTGGTGCACTGGTTCAGCGAAATCCAAGAATCGCTCACTTATATCGTCATTCGCGTGGACCCGGAAAAAGTCGTGCCACTGAAGTAAGCGGAAAGTGGCGGCGGGTCAGTACAAAATTTTGCTTTCACCTTCGGCGGCGATCAATTTTTGAAAGTGTGCCACGAGCTTGTCGCGTCGCGCCATCACATTCTGGCGCTCCCATTTGTCCAGGTAAGTTTTCGTTCGTTGCTCGAACTCCTTCGCATCGAGCTTCTTCAAGTGTTCCAGCAATCGCCGGTCGCAGCGCGTGAGCTGCGCGGGGTTCTGTAACTCCCTAGGGGGGCGAAAGGCGCGGCTGAAGTCAATTCTCCACAGTTTCCAATCCTCGCCGATGAGCAAATTGGTGCGATTGAAATCGTCGTCGAAGACGAGCTGGTTGAACACGAGAATTCTGGATAGCTGATGGCCCCAGGCCTCCGCATCCGGCGGCTCGATTTTCTGCTTGACGCGGTCGGCTTCGTCCATTTTCGCGGGCACCCACCAACTGAGCGAACCGAATTTGCCTTGCCACTTGCGTTCGACGGTCACCGGAATCATGTCGCCCACGCCCAGCAGTTCCGCCAGTTCGTATGCGGCAATATTGTATTTGTACGAATCCACGAAATTCATGGGGGCTTTCAATGCGGGCACCTGCGGACTGAAGCCGTGGGCGTCCAGCGATTGGAATGAGGCGTCGTGTGTCAGCTTGCCGTCACTGAGCGTCAGCCGCCAGGTCTCGGTGATGCCTTTGCTGGGATGACGGCTGCGGACCACGTCCGCGGTCAACAGGAACTGTTTGATCTCTTCCTTGCTGAGATTCGGCTCGCCCTGGGCGAGAGTCGCCGCCGGCAGCAGCAGGCAGAGCAGCCCGCCAAGAATGAGCGACCGCGATCGCAAATAATTCATGTCAGCGCCAGTCGCGGAACCAGCCCGCGTGAAGCGCGTCCAATTTAGCTTGTTTGAGACGGAACGGCAATCTAGAGAGGGAACTCCGCGGCTCTCGTTTGACGCAGTGCGCTAGCGGGCTTTGGAGAGCTTCGTGCCGGCGATAAGCATTGCGCGAGCTGCGACGGTAATGCGAACGGCGTCTTGCAGATGCTGATCCGCGAAATCAATGGCGAAATAATCGGAAGTATCGTCCTGCGGCGCGGCGAAAAGAAAATAATCGCCGGGAATCACACCTGCAATCGAATAGCGACCTGCGCTGTCCGATTTTGTGGTGAGCGTATAGCGAGGCAGGCGGCGCAAGGCGCGAGATTGCGGGATCAGCACAACGGCGACGCCCGCGGCCGGAGTGTCGCTATCCGAAATGCTGCCGCGGACCGAGCCGGTATCGTCGCCGATCGTCAGGCGGCAATCGAGCGCCGAGTCGAGCGTGAGCTCCAACGGCTGCGAAGTGAAATCGCGCCCGGAGCACAACGCCTGCTTGATGTAGGACCGTTGTATGCGCGATTTTTTGTCGAGAATGGAAATCGTGTATTCGCCGGGCGGAACATTGCGGAGATCGAATCGGCCCGCGGCGTCGAGGTCTCCGGGGAAGTAGCGCATATCGCTCGATTCGAGAATGACCTCTTTGCCGCTAAAGGAAAAGCCCGGAGGCGCGTCCACGGTGCCGCGCATTTCGCCCGCGCGGCCAATCTGGATTTCCGCGTGAACATCGGAATCCACGATACGCACGGACGCGAAGCCTTGATCAACTTCTCGCGCCGCCTTGCCGTCGTCGTCCGGGACGATCGCGGCGGCGGTGAGCGTGTACTCGCCGGGCGAAAGCCAGCGAGCGGCAAAGGAACCGTTCTCGATGAGCGAAACACCGACGGCGTTCCACATCTGATACACGACGTCACGCTTCGCGACGTTCACCTCCGTGGGCTTGAGCTTCGCGCTTTGCGCCGCGCCAACGATGGTGCCGTAGATGGCGTACGCCTTTTCCGGTGAAAGCTGGATGCGAATGTTGGCGGTTTCTCCTTCGGGACGCACCTCGACGGGTTGCGCTTCGTCAATCAGCGGCGTGCCCGGGAAATAGGTGCTGCGATACTTAGTTGCAGCTCCCGGAGCTTCCTTCAGTGCGATTTGAAACCTAGGCTGCTGGATGAAACCGCCGGCGCGCACGTAGTAGCGGCCGGGAGGCAAATCGGGGATGCGAAAATTTCCTTGATCATTGGACTGTGCGCTGGCGGTCAGATAAATCAGTCGGCGGCCTCCGGGCAGATATTGGACGCGGATGACCTCCACCGTGACGGAGGCCACGGGGTCGAGGTCTTCGTCGAACAGCGTTCCGGAGATGACTCCGGCCGGAGAAAGTAGAAGTTTGAGATTGTCCATTTGCTGGCCCGCGCGGAGAGAAAAGGAATTCCTTTGCGGTTCCCACATGATTCGGCTGCGCGCAAAGCCGGTCCGCCATGCGCTGATGGCGTACAACCCCGCGGGAACGTCGCTGAAAATGAAACCGCCATCGGCGCCCGTGCGCGTCACTCGAGCGCGCCCGGCAGACTTGGACGTGGCCTCATCCTGCGGGTAAAGCGAAACGCTAACCTTGGCCACTGGCGCGCCGGTATCCGAGCGGTAGACGTGTCCTGAAATCTGGCCGGGCGGCTGCTTGAGGGACGATTCCTGCGCCGAACCCTGCGATTGTGCTGCATCGCTCACAGCACTAACTAACAAGAATGCGCACAGGCAGAGAGCCACACCACGGCGAACCACGAGGGGCAAATCTGCGTATTCTGTTGAGAGCGCGCCCATTTGAATTGAATGACGCGTATCGGGCTGAACCGTTAACAAATCTCTGGGGCGGCGAAAGCACGCGAGGACCGGGCTCATGGAGGTAGTGCAATGATGGAGACACCCGCCACAGGCTGGCGCGGGAGCAAATGGCTGGCGGCCGCTGAGTTCGCCGTCGTCGCGCTGATTTTCCTCGCCGACCAGCGGCATCTGATTCCGCTCAGCAAGACTCCGTTCTTGCTGGCATTGGGATGGATTTCGCTGCGTGTCCGCGGGCTGGGCTGGCGCGATGTGGGATTCACGCTACCTCGGAGTTGGGGAACGACCCTCGCCGTGGGGATTGCCGGCGGCGCGTTGATGGAAACGTTTCAGCTTCTGGTTACGCAGCCGTTGCTGACGCGGCTGACGGGCGCGCCTCCCGACCTGAGCGATTTTCGAGTGATTACCGGCAATATCAAAATCACTCTGGTCGCGCTGGCGCTCACCTGGACGCTGGCGGCGTTCGGCGAAGAATTGGCGTGGCGGGGATACCTGATGAATCGCGCCGCGGATTTAGGCGGTCGCACGCGGGCGGCGTGGATGGCGAGTCTGATCGCCGTAAACCTGCTGTTCGGGCTGGCGCACGCCAATCAGGGAGCGACAGGAATCATCGAAGAAAGCATAGCGGGAGTGATGCTGGGACTCTTGTATCTCGGCACGGGGCGCAACCTGGCGGTGCCCATCATCGCGCATGGAATCCAGGACACCATCGACGTCGTGCTGATTTTCTTCGGCAAATTTCCGGGGATGTGAGCCGTCGTATGCAGCCAGCCGAACGCAAAATGCGCAGGGCTCAGCACGCGCGGCTGTACGTCGCCCGTTGTGTCCCCGCCGTTTGCGCATCCCAATCCGAGGGACTCCAGGACCGGGGTGCGCAACAGGCGCGGGACATCCTCGGCTCTCCCGAAGGGAAAGAGTTCAACTGCGAATTTTGGTAGTGCGCTTGCGGACGGCGCGCCACC
>DASYRO010000423.1:0-7071 GCA_036004385.1 Candidatus Acidiferrales bacterium | reverse complement strand
TACGTGGCGCTGAAAGGCTCGATTGCGCTCGACGGCATCAGCTTGACAATCGCTGGCTGGCACGACGGCATCGTGGACATCGCCGTCATTCCCTACACCTACGATTTTACCAACCTGAAGGGCATCGCCGTCGGCGATGCGGTCAATGTCGAAGCGGATATGCTGGCGAAATACATCGAGCGGTTGCTGGAGGCAAGGCACGATGGGACGGCCGTGTCGAGGATGACGCTAGAGGAGTTGAAAGAGCAGGGGTATTGAAATTGAAGAGGGTTTAGGGTGTGGGGTGTTGGGTGTAGAGAGCCCACGTTCGCCGCGGCCCGCCTGAAAGGAACGATCGTGCCCACTGTCACCGGCGTGTTGGAAACTTCCCTCTATGTGGACGACCTCGATCGCAGCACGAATTTCTTTGTCAGCCTGTTCGGGTTTCCAGTGATGCTGGCGGATGAGCGTATCCGCGCCCTGCGCGTACAAGTCGGACAGGTTCTCTTGCTCTTCAAACGCGGCGCTTCCCTTTCCGCGGACCAGTTCCCCGCGCACGATGGCAGCGGCCCGCTGCATATGGCGTTCTCGATTCCGGCATCGGAATTCGCCGCGTGGGAGCAAGACTTGAAGTCGCGCGGGATCGCCATTGAAGAAGTAAAGCAATGGGAGCGCGGCGGGAAGAGCCTGTACTTTCGCGACCCGGACGGACATCTGCTCGAACTCGTGACGCCGGGATGCTGGCCGAATTTCTGAATTGAGTGATTGGTGATTTGTGATTGAGTGATTGCGGAGACGTGAGGATAGGCGGTTGGAGGAATCGTGCGTAGCAAACCCTTTCTAATTCTGTTGGTTGTGGTGAGCCTGCTCGTTGTTCCTGCGATGTTTACGCAGGAAAAGAAAGCCGCAGCGGGAGAAAGCGTTGACCTGCTGATTGCCGGGGGGATGCTGGTGGACGGTTCCGGCAAAGCGCCGCGCGTGGCCGACGTGGGCATTCGCGGCGACCGCATCGTGTTCATCGGCAATGCGGCAAAAGCCAAAGTGACGGCCGCGCGCACGGTGGATGCCAGGGGCCTGATCGCTGCGCCCGGATTCATTGACCCGCATACGCACACTGCCGGCGACCTCTCCAGTCCCACCAAAAAAGGCAACGTGAATTACTTGATGCAGGGCGTGACCACGGTGATCACCGGCAACGACGGCGGTGGGCCGCTCAATGTCGGCGAAACCCTGAAGAAGTGGGAAGAGCAAGGCATCGGCACAAATGCCGCGCTCTACGTCGGCCACGGCACTGTGCGGCGGAAAGTGCTGGGCGCTGGCGACGTGCAGCCCACGACGGAACAACTCGCGCAGATGAAAGAGTTGGTGCGCACGGCCATGCAAGAAGGCGCGCTGGGTCTTTCCTCGGGATTGTTTTACGTTCCGGGAAGTTTTTCGAAAACGGAAGAAGTCATCGAGCTGGCCAAAGTCGCCGGCGAAATGGGCGGCATCTATGACACGCACATGCGCGACGAAAGCAACTACAACATCGGCGTGCTCGGCTCCATCGAAGAAACGCTGCGCATCGGCCGCGAAGCGAAAATTCCGGTGAACATTTCGCATATCAAAATGCTGGGTCCGGACGTGTGGGGACAAAGCGCGCGCGCCATCGAGCTCATTCGCAAAGCGCAGGCTCAGGGCGTGCGCGTGACCGCGGACCAGTATCCGTACACTGCGTCGGGCTCAAACCTCATCGCCAGCCTGATGCCACCGTGGGCGCAGGCCGGCGGGTCGGTGGAAATGCTCGCGCGCGTGAATGACGAGAGCCTGCGCGAAAAACTGCTTCAAGAAATGGGACAGAACCTGAAACGCCGCGGCGGCGCAGACGCGCTGTTGTTCACCTCGCAGCAGGCGCCGGAAATTGTGGGCAAGACGCTCGCCGCGGTGGCCAAGGAGCGCAATAAGTCCGCGTTGGAGACCGCTCTCGACCTCGTGCGCGAATACGTCAGCAAAGGCGGAGGCGGGCTATCGGTAGCGTCGTTCAATATGAACGAAGACGACATCGTGCGGCTGATGAAACAGGATTTCGTGATGACCGGCTCCGACGGCTCTGCAGGACACCCACGGATGTACGGCACTTATCCGAAAAAACTGCGCGAGTACGTGTATACGAAAAAAGTGATTTCCCTTCCCTTCTTCGTACAGCACAGCGCGGCCATGCCCGCGGAAGCGTTGCACATCGCCGAGCGCGGAACGCTCCGCGAAGGATATTTCGCTGACGTCGTCGTGTTCGATCCCGCGACGGTGACCGACAAATCGACGTACCAGAAACCCGAAGAGCTGGCCGTGGGAATGAAATTCGTCATCGTGAATGGAAAACTCGCCGTAGAGAACGGCGAATACAATGGCGCGCTGGCGGGGAGAGCGTTGCGCAGAAAATGAGAGCGTGTAGGGTTTTGCGATACAGAGATCCTTCGCTTAGCTCAGGATGACAAGGCTACTCTGGCAAACCCTTGCGCAAGGGCCCACGCACCAGAATCCATGCGCACACGGCGAACACAATCAGCGAGAGCCGCCCGCCGTAGTCGGTGAAGATGCGCAGCTCAGTCGCGCCGGTGAACAGCTTGGTGAACGAAAAATCCTCGTAGTTGCGCCATTGCGCGACGATAAATCCCACGGAAATTAAAATCGCCAGAATTGCTTCGCCAGCGATGAGCCCGGAAGCAAGCAGCGTGCCGCGCTGTTCAAACGCGTCTTTGCCCACGGCGGAAAGCTTTCTCTGCGCGGCGATGCGGTCGGCCAGCCACTTCAGCATGCCGCCGACAAAAATGGCGGACGTCGTTTCGAACGGCAGATACATTCCCACGGCAATAAGCATGGGCGCTGGCGCGTCAATCATGATCAGTGCGATGCCGAAAACCATGCCCATGAGCACGAGTCCCCAGGCCATCTGTCCGGCGACGATGCCGCTCGCGAGCGTGGCCATCAGCCCAGCTTGCGGCGCGGGCAGCGCGCGCGAACCGATGGTGTACGTGCCATGCAGCGCGAGGATCGGCCACATCAGGAAAAATGCCAGCACGGCGACGCTGATGACCTCCGCGACTTGCATCTTCCACGGCGTCCCGCCCAGCAGATAGCCCGCTTTCAAATCCTGAATCAAGCTGCCGGAGACCGAACACGCGATGCACACCACCGACGCGACTCCGAGGACGGCGGCGACTCCGCTCGCTCCGCGCACGCCGACGCCGACCATCAGCAGCGCGGCGACGACCAGCGCGGTCAGCGTGAGTCCGGAGACGGGTTGATTGCTGCTGCCGATTAAGCCGACCAGGTAACCGCCGATGGCCGAAAGCACAAAGCCGGTGACAGTCATGATTAGGGCAGCAAGCGCCGCGACCCACAGGCGGCCGGTGAAACGGTAGTAGATGACAAAAATCGGCAGCACGAGCGCGACGATGGAAAGCGCCACCCACTTGAGGGGAATGTCGCGGTCGAGCCGGCCCAGCCCGGATGCGCCGCTCGAATGCTTGGCCACACCGAGCGCGCCGCGAATCGAAGCCATCAACGATTCGCGCATCGTGTAGAGCGTGTACACCGCGGCCACGAGCATTGTGCCCACGGCGATCGGACGCACAATATTGAACCATACCGTATAGCTGACGGCGTCCCACGCAATGGCTTCGCCGGGCGCCGTGACACGCCGCGGCAAGTCGGGATCGATGAACAGCACCAGCGGAATCAGCAGCCACCAAGCAATGGCCGTCCCGGAAAAATTGATGGCTGCAAGGCGCGGGCCGATGATGTAGCCGATGCCCATCAGCGCGGGCGACGCCAGCGGCGAGGCGTAGGGCACGGCTCCAGAGTGTGCTACTTCTGTCGCAGCCACGGCAGAAGCAGGTTCAAAACGCGGAAGCACGACTCGCGGCAGCGGGATGAAGCCGTTTATATTCTCGCGGAAGAGCTGAAAGCCGCGGCTGTTGGTAAAAAAATGCAACAGCGCGCCGACGCCCATCGCGCCGAAGACAAACCGCGGAGCCTCCGTGGCGCCTTCCTGGCCGGCCTTGACCACTTCCGCGCAGGCCGTAGCTTCCGGGAATGGCAAATCCGAATCCACGCACAGCGGCCGGCGCAGCACGATGATGAAAAAAACGCCGAGTAGCCCGCCCGCCAGCATCAGCCAGATCGCGTCCCAAAGATGCGCGCGCAGGTCCGGCCAGATGCCGGCGAGAAAAAACGCGGGTACGGTGAAGGCAACGCCGGCCACCAGCGCTTCGCCCACCGACGCCGACGTGCGCGTGATGTTCTGCTCCAGCACGCCGCCGCGAAACATCGGCAAACGGAAGAGCGCAATGGCGATCACCGCGGCGGGAATGGTCGCTGCGATAGTCTGACCCGCGCGCATGGCCAGGTACGCGTTGGCCGCGCCAAAAAGCGCGGAGAGCGCCACGCCGAAAATGATGGCTTTCCACGAAAGTTCAGGCTCGCGCGATTCCTGCGGCACGTAGGGCTTGAAGTCTTTTGTCATCGAGTCCTCAGAAAAACATTTGTAAACGAAAATTCACGAAACCACGTCCAGCGCAGGCACTCGCTCGTCCTGTAGACGAAAATTGCGTAAGAAAGGTTCGGAGGCAGATTCGAACTCCGCCCACGGGCCGAAAAACGCCACGCGGCCCTGGTGCAGAAACACGAGCCGGTCGGCGAGCTTTCTGGCCAGATGGGTATCGTGGGTGACGACGATAGCCGTCTTGTGAAAGGTATCGTTCAGCTTTCGGATTAAATCTCCCACGTGCGCCGCCATCAGCGGGTCGACCATGGTCGTCGGCTCGTCGTAGAGAATGGCTTCCGGATCTTGCGCCAGCGCACGGGCGATGGCCACGGCGCGCTTCATGCCCGTACTGAGCTCGGAAGGAAGCTTATCGGCGAATTCGCTGACTTCGAGCATGTCCATCAATTCGCGCACGCGCACCTCGACGCGCTCGGGATCGTCGCCGCGCGCGTCCATCGGGAACGCGATATTCTCAGCGACGGTGAGCGAATCGAAAAGCGCGCCGGACTGGAACACCATGGTCACGCGGCGGCGGATTTCCGCGAGTTGCTCTTCGCTCCAGCCGGTGATGTCGTTGCCGGCGACGAACACGCGTCCGGAATCCGGCTGCATGAAGCCAAGAATGTGTTTTAGCGTCACGGATTTGCCCACGCCGCTGCGCCCGAGAATCACCAGCGATTCGCCGCGGTCCACAAAAAAGCTGACGTTGTCCAGGACGAGGTGGTCGTCGAAGCTCCTCGTCACATTCTGGAATTCGATGTAATGCTCGGACATGCGTTCCCCTGGTCGCCTGTCAAGGCCCACGCGCCTGAACTCGGGGCCTATAGAGTCAGCTCACATCTTTCTCTCAAAGCGAGAGCGCGCTTCGGCGTAATCTGCCGGCGTATTCATATTCTTGAATAAGCTCCCGCCGGAATCAAACGCTTTCCACTCGGCGGGCGGAATCATTTCCAACGCACATCCCGCCAAGCCGTCGGTGACTTTGCGCACGCCGCGCGCAATCGCCGCGGCAATCACCGGAGCGCATCGCGCGTGATACATCGCGCAGAGCGGCTCTGGGCCGCCGTCGCTTTGCGGCAGAATCGCGTCCGCGCGCGAAGTCAACGCGCGCGAAATCAGGAATTCAAGCCAGGCGGCGGTCAGATACGGCATATCGCAGCCGACAATCAGATTCCACTCCGCGGAGGAGATGCGCAGCGCCGTGGCAATGCCGCCGAGCGGACCGAGGCCGGGTGCGTCGTCGGGCACAACCGCGAGACCGAGCGAGGCGTAGCGCGCAGGATCGCCGATGACGGTAACCGATGCGACGAGCGGAGAAAGAAGCTCGGCGGTGCGCAGCAACAGCGGCTTGCCGGCGAGCGGGAGCAGCGCCTTGTCTTCGCCCATGCGGGTGCTGGAGCCGCCGGCGAGGATGAACCCACTGACTTGGTCGAACTTGCTCATCGCATTTGAATTTAGCGATTGAGTGATTTGTGATTGAGTGATTTCGGAAACCACACGTCTTGATTCCTCTCGCTTTCAATCACTCCATCACCATTCGCTTAATCACTCAATCCTCTGAGGGCTCCGCCGTCTTTCCGGGCCGTCGGATGCCAAGCTCACGAAGCTTTTCCTGCAGGCTCTGCCGGTGCAGGCCGACGGCGGCGGCGGTGCGCGATACGTTCCACTTATTGTCTTCGAGTTTCCTCGTGAGATAGGCGACTTCGAATTTGCGTTTGGCTTCGCGGAAGTCGGCTTCGCTTAGAAACACATCGCCGCCATCTTTAGCTCCGCGGCCGGGGAGCGATTGCCCGGAGCGGACTTCTTCGGGCAAATCATCGGCAGTGATTTCTTCGCCGCGCGCGAGCACGACACTGCGTTCGAGTGCGTTCTTAAGTTCGCGGACGTTGCCCGGCCAGTCGTAGCGCTGGAGCAGCGCGAGCGCGTCGTGGCCCAGCCGCGCTGCCCGTCCATGGCGCGCGGAGTGCAATTGGAGAAACGCAGCAGCGAGCAGCGGGATATCCTCTTTATGCGCGCGGAGCGGGGGACGGTCGAGCGTGACAACGCGCAGGCGAAAGTAGAGATCCTCGCGAAATCGCCCCGCGGCGATTTCCGCAGCGAGGTCGCGGTGCGTCGCGCTGACCACGCGCACATCCACGACAATGGACTGCGTGCCGCCGAGCAGCTCGATCGTGCGATTCTCCAGCGCGCGCAGTACTTTGGCTTGCGTCACCGGATTCATGTCGCCGATTTCGTCCAGAAAAATCGTGCCGCCGCCAGCCAGCTCGAATTTTCCTTTTTTCTGCTGCGCCGCGCCGGTGAATGCGCCTTTCTCGTAGCCGAAGAGTTCCGATTCGATGAGATTTTCCGGCAGCGCGGCGCAGTTGACCGCGACAAACGGCTTCCCTGCCCTCGGCGAACGCGCGTGAATTTCCTGCGCGAGCAAATCTTTGCCCGTGCCGCTTTCGCCGTGAATGAGTACGGTCGCGTCGGTCGGCGCGACGCGGTCGGCCAATTCAAAGACGCGGCGCATCGCCGCGGTTTTTCCCAGCAACTGTCCGAATTCGCCTTCGGTGACCAGCCGCTCG
>DASYRO010000422.1:0-3091 GCA_036004385.1 Candidatus Acidiferrales bacterium | reverse complement strand
GAACCAAAGATTCTGTAGCCGATTCCATCGCGCCAGGGCAGCGGCGGTTGCTGGGACTGCGATGATGGACGCGACGCTCTTTGCGAAGGGCCATAACTAAATCCTTTGATTCCAAGAAGATGAAATTTTTGCGAGGGTACTCCCCCGGGTTTTTTGCGCAAGAGTGCGCAAACCACAGAACGTGAAAGATTTAGCCGCAAAAGGAGTGATCCACATGTGCAAAGAGTGCGCAAGCCATTGTAAGGGCGAGAGATGAAGGTAGCAGGAAGCAAGGAGCAGGGATCTGGTGGTAGGACGGCGACCAGTCCCGTGTGCCACGAAAAAAACTTGCATTTCGACAAAAGAGTGCGCAAGCCGCTGAAAGTAAAATAGTTGATTGCGGCGCGCGGCATTTTCCACAGCAAAAGAGTCCGCAAGTGATTGAAAGCGAGGGAGACGAATAGCACAAAGAGCGCGCCGTCTGCGTGCGAAGTCCCGTCACGCCTGCCGTACGGATTCTGTCGTTCTCTGCCACCTGTCACTTGCCACCTGCCACCTGTCACCTGTCGCCTACGCCATTGGCCTATAGCCCATCGTATGCGCATGTCGTAACAATATTAGCTTATAGAGAATACGTTGTCAAGGCGATAATGCAATGGCGTGGCGTGTAGCCCGCGTCTTCAGACGCGGGGAATTCCACTCCACAACCCGCCTCTGAAGAGGCGCGACTCCCAGCAAAAGGGCATGCCCTTCAACCTGTTCCAGCCGAAGATCTTGTAGACACGACCGCTTGGGGCGGGCGACTCGCGTATGGAGTTGAGCCGCCCGCCGAGAAACCGGCCTCGCGGAAAAATTGTTTGCGGAGCAACCAAACGCTACGCGAAGGAATTTTCGTCTGCCGTGGGGCCATAGACCACGGGCACCGGCACATCCAGCAGGCGCAGGTAAACCGACAATTGACCGCGATGATGATACAAGTGATTCAGCAACGCCGTCCGCAGCACCGCGGCGCGAGGTTTGCGAAAGATTTCTTTCCCTTTGAAAACCAGACGCCAGTTTCCGGAGGCCGCTTGCTCGTTCATTTTGCCGAGGAGGTCCTCGGCGGTGCGAACGTTTTTCTCGAACGCGGCGCAAATTTCTTCCACGCTGTTTGCGACGGCAGGCGGAACGGAGCCGGGGCTAAACTCGTCGGAATTGGCAACCCGTTCGGCCAGGCCGGGAATGTTGGCGACGTGCATGGCCAGCTCGCCGAGCGATCTGGATTTCTGGTGCGGTTTCCAGGCCAGCTTATCCGGCGGAATTCGTTCGAGCACGCGCCGCGTCGCGGGGACTTCCTCGCGGAGTTCGTTCAAGATCGGTTCGATGAGTGGGGTCATACATTCCTCCTTGGGATTTTGAGAATCGAATCAAAAACAGGTACTTCGCTGCAATAGCAGGACCCGGGCGGAGCAAGCTCTGCCTTCACAAACCATTCCTCGCAGAGTTCACTGCGTAACGGCCGCCGGAAATGACGTACGAGCGCCGCTGCTTGCCCTGCTTGTCCCGAGCGCAGTCGAGGGAAGCGAAACCGAAGGGCTGCGCCCCGCCCGCGGAGATTCGTTTCACTTCAGCGTGCCGCTTCGGCGCGCGCGCGGATGCTGTTTTGGATGTGCGTCCAACCCGTGCCGATCCCCTGACGGACGTCGTCCGGAATGGCGCCGAGCGCAAAATGGTGGAAAGTGATGAGCGTGCCACCTTCGACTTCGCTCAGCCGGTACTGCACGTTGGAGACGACTGCGTAGGACATGAACAGCGGCCCGCAGATTTCGAGCAGCGTCGGACGCTTGATGGCTTGCACATTTCCCCAGAAATGGCCGTTGCCATCGCCAAGATCGCGATACCAGCGGCCGCCGGGCCATGCCTCCAGCTTCATGTGCATGGGCTTGCCTTCCGGCGTGTCCGCCGCGGGGCCGAGTTGTTCGAGCAGCGCAGCGAACGTGGCGTCTAGCGGCGCGCGAACACGCGTTTCCAGATTGATGTTGAGTATCAAGTTTTCGATTCCTGGTGTTGCAATTGCCTGTGTCATGGTTCCTCCTTGTATGGTTTCCTCGGAATTGGTTTTGCAATACTTGCCTCGGCGCGCTCCTTGATGCGCAGCAACTGATGCTGCCAGAAGCGCTCGAAGGTTTTCGTCCAGTCGTGCAGCGGGCGGATAGCATCGGCGTTGGTGCGGTAGAAAATGCGGCGGCCGTGACGCCGCGCGTGCACCAGCCCAACGTCGCGCAACACCCGAAGATGCTTGGAAACGGAAGGCTGGGCCAGGCCCAGAGTGATCACGATTTCGCCGACAGGGCGTTCGCGTAGCGCAAGATAGCTGAGGATTTCGCGGCGGCGCGGCTCGGCGACGGCGTTGAAGGCATCGGAAGTGGTGGCGGCCCGAGGCACGATCCGGATATTACATGCCTATATGGGAATATGTCAAGACATTTCTTTCGGCCAGAAAACCGAGTCACGCGCGCAATTTCGAATCGTTCACGCCGGGCAGCCACATCCGGGTTTTGCCTGTGCAGGTCATCTTCGACGAACAGCGGGACGAACGCCTTGACAATATGTCTCAAATATGAGACATTCCCTCGCCGTGAGACTGGCGGTCTTCCATCCCGCGGCGAGGGCGGCCATACGCTTATTCCCCGATGCCGTACGGCGGGAACTCGGCAAGGCAATCTAGGATTTGCAGGGCGGCGCGGTTCTTGCGATGCCGGTCTCCCGGACCATGCCGATGTTGGCGCCGGGAGCCGGGGAGTTGAGAATACGAGACCGAGCCGGAAATTACCGCGTCTTTTACTACACTCGTTCGCCGGCGGGCATTCTGGTCTTTCACGCATTTGTGAAAAAGAGCCGCAAGACGCCGAAACACGAGCTGGAATTGGGAAGGAAACGTCTTGAGGAGCTGCTTCATGAAGAAACGTAAAGCCGTCATTGCCCGTACTGCTGGCGAATTGGCAAAAGCGCTGGGCCTCACGCCAGCGGACGGCGCGGAGATCGAACTGCGCAGCGCCCTCAATTCCAAGATTATCGAGGTCGTGCGGAAGAAGGGATTGACTCACGCGCAGGTCGCGCGGCTTGCCCGCAC
>DASYRO010000421.1:0-2533 GCA_036004385.1 Candidatus Acidiferrales bacterium | reverse complement strand
CCGACGCAGAACTGATTGCACGCATCGGTATTCGGAAGATCCTTGCGGGACAGACGGTCTCTCCCGAAGCGTTGGACGCGAACTACATTCGCCGTTCGGACGCAGAGATCTTTTCGTTGCCCAAGATTCGCGGATAGCCACAGAGCCACAGAGGCCCAGAGAGAGTGAAAGTCCGCCCCGCCACGCCTGCCGACATTCCTGCGATGCTTGCCCTGGAGCGCCATGCGGCCACGGCGGCGCACTGGCGTGAGGATGACTACGGCCGTATCTTTGCCGCTTCTGAGGGCACGATCCACGTTGTGCTGGTGATCGAGGAAGAGCAGGTGGTGGGTTTCATCGTTGCGAGAACCATCGGCGACGAATGGGAGATCGAAAACGTCGCCGTCGCCGGGCAGGCGCGCCGGCGCGGCCTGGGAACGCGGCTACTTGGCGAATTTCTGGATCTCGCCCGCAACTCGGGCGCGCGCGCGGTTTTTCTCGAGGTGCGCGAGTCGAATCTGGCGGCGCGAGCTTTATATGAGAAGTGGGCGTTCGTGGAGAATGGGCGGCGAAAGGGCTATTACCGCGACCCCGAAGAAGATGCCTTGATTTACAAATTCGACTTCCCGCAGGCCGCTGCCGAAAGCCGTTGAAGGGCGCGGAATCGTGTGATAGCGTACTGCGTCAGATTGCCCGAGGAGGTCTTCTGGATGGATTCTGTTCGGGATCAGCTCATGGCCAGCCACGAAGAAGTCCGCCGATTGGCCCAAGAACATTCTCAGCACTCGCAGCGCCTGGAAGCGCTAGTCCAAAAAAGGTTCCTGACCGAAGACGAAAAGCTGGAAGAGGTCCGTTTGAAAAAGCTCAAGCTGCGCCTGAAGGACCAAATGGAGGCGATTGAGCAGCAGTACAAGCGCGACCACCAGGTAGCCTAATCTCACCCATTTCTCCGGCTTTCGCCGCGTGCGGGGAATTGTTTTGATTTTCCGCCGAGCGATTCTGATCCCGGCGGCGGCTCCCTACCCCGATATAATGAAGATTTACCCATGGTTCGTGACGGGCTCTATTACGCGCTGGCGCTGGTGGGGGCGGCTGTCGTGCTGGGCGGGCTGGCAGGTCCGTGGTATGCGGCCCCGCCCATGCTGCTGGCCTTGTTCTTCCTGTGGTTCTTTCGCGATCCCGAACGCGCCGTTCCTGCCGAGCCCGGCGCTATCGTGTCGCCGGCGGACGGCAAGGTCACCTCGATCAGCACTCTGGAACTGGACGGCTGGCCACGTACCCGGGTCAGCATCTTTCTTAATGTCTTCGATGTGCACGTAAACCGCTCGCCCATTGCCGGCGTAATCCGTGGTGTGGAGTACCGCAAGGGACAGTTCCGCAATGCCATGGGAGAAGTCTCGTCGGAACTGAACGAGCAGAACGTGGTTACTGTGGAAGGCGAGGACCAGGCGGTGATTTTCAAGCAGATCGCCGGGATCCTGGCGCGGCGCATTGTGTTTAGCAAACGAGTTGGCGATATTGTCAGGCGCGGCGAGCGCGTGGGTCTGATCAAATTCGGCTCGCGCGTGGACGTAATCTTCGATTCGGCGGCCGAGCTTAACGTAAGGCTGGGCGAGCGAGTACAGGGCGGGTCCACCGTGTTGGCACACATGCCTGTAATGAGCGTCGCCGAGCCGGTCGCGGCGGGGGCGCAGCACGCCAGCGGAGGCCAATCGTGAACGCGCAACAGTTGCCGCTGCCCGGACACGAGCGCCGTCATCCGCGCTTCCGCAAGCGAATGCATTTGCTGCCGTCACTGTTCACGGCGGGCAACATCCTGCTAGGCTACGCCGCGATTTCGCAAGCCATGCAGGGGTCGGTCAGCGAGGCTTGGCGGTTTGACAACGCCGCCAAGGCCATCGGCTTCGCTATCGTCCTCGATATCCTCGACGGCCGCATCGCGCGCATCACGCACACCACCAGCGACTTCGGCCGGGAACTGGATTCCCTCGCCGACGTGATCACCTTCGGCGTGGCGCCCGCGCTGCTGGCTTGGATGTGGGGCTTCCGCTTGCTGCCACCGCTTTACGATCCCGAGCTGCGCACGACGCTGGTGCGGCTGGGGTTCATCGCCACGTTTGCGTTCATGATTGCGGGGGCGGCGCGGCTGGCGCGCTTCAACATCCAGGTGAACCCGCAGCCGTCGAACCCGGGAAGGCCGGGCAGGAAGTATTTTGTCGGCATGCCCATTCCGGCGGCCGCCGGCGTGGTGGCGGCGGTGATCCACTTTGCCCGCGGCAACCCGATCACGCAGTGGTGGACGGCGGCGCTTTGGCTGCTGCTGCTGCTGTCAGCTTCGTTCTTGATGGTCAGCACCTGGCGGTTTTACAGCTTCAAGGACATTGACCTGCGCGCCCAACGGCCCTTCCGCGTGTTCGTGCTGGTGGCGCTGACGTTTGCCGCGATCGTGCTGTTCTCGCGCTATGTCCTGTTCCTATTGGCGCTGACCTACATGCTGTCCGGCGTGCTGGTGCGGCTGTTCTACATCGTGCGTCACCGCCGCGGCGCGGCCGCT
>DASYRO010000420.1:0-2262 GCA_036004385.1 Candidatus Acidiferrales bacterium | reverse complement strand
AAACCCGCGTTGCGGAACATGCGCTCCAGTTCGGCAAACGTGTAAGCATCGCCGGAAGGCGTCGCCGCCAGCATGGTCACACTGAAGGCCGCAGCCAGAGGCGGCGTCACGCGGTCTGGGTTGGGAATGAATTCCAGCGTCAGCGCGCGCCCGCCGGGCTTCAGCGCCGCATGCACTTTGCGCAGCAGCGTTTCGCAAGTTGGCGCGTCAAAATGGTGGAGAAAATTCGTCAGCAGCACGATGTCGTAGTCCGTGCCGAACTCGACCTCGAACGCGCTGCCCGGCAGCAGATGGAAGCGGCCGTCAATGCCCGCCTTGTGCGCGTTAGCTTTGGCCAACTCCAGCACGTTGGCCCAGTCCAGCGCGTAGATCTCCGCGTGCGGATTCTTTTTGGCGAACGTGATTCCGAACACGCCGTGGCTGGCGGCGATGTCCAGCACTTTCCACTTCCCGCCTTTCTCCGCGCCGGCGATCTGCGCCATTTTTTCCGCGGGCATTGCGGTCAGCGGCGCCATGCCTTTTGCAAACTCGACCCAGATGGGGTGCTCCGGCGCCAACGTGCTGTCCTCGGAAATCGTGCCGCCCTTGCGCACGGCCCCCGCCAGATTCCGGAAGCGGTCAGAGAGCTGTGGCGCGCCAAGAAAAATCACGGCCGAAGCCATGCAGGCCGGCGAGCGCCGGTCGAGGAACACCGCCGAATCCGGCGTCAGGCCGTAGCGGTCGCCGTCTTTCAGCAAAAATCCGATGATGACGAGGTAGTCGCACAGGATGCGCATCCCGCGCTCGGACGCTTTACAACGCTGCGCCAGCGCCGCGACGGTCTGGCTCCCCTCGCCGATGGCCGTGAATACATCCAGCTCAATCGCGGCCTTCAGCGCTTCCGTGCGCTGGTACGCGGTCATCGTTTCAAAAAACAGAAGCGGAGACGGTTGTATAGCATGACCTGATGCGGACATGACTCCCTCCCGAGGCAATAATTTTTATTTGGCTGAGGCTTAGATTCTATCTCAATTGCCAGGTGAGTTGAACGCGGCAGCTTCTAGCAAAGCGATTCTCGCCCGAAGATAGAATTTTCGTAGCTTATGCGGCGCGCATTGCGCGAAGCGCAGAAAACGCGAGGAGCACCACGGCGATTCCCAGCGCGACCCAAAGCACAGAGGGATGCTGCTCGGTCCACGGGCGCGGATCGGCGTAGCCGGAATTGATTTCTTCGTTTTCCAGTGAGACGGGGACGGCGGCCTCGATATCTTTGCGGCTCGCCAGACGCCCCAGTTCATACTGCGGTGCTTTCGCCTCGCTCTGACCGTAGAGCAGCCGGTAGCTGCGTCCCGGCTCCTGGCGAAACACGATGTGGCGGGGCGTGGTGTAGAGCGTGGGCCGCACGCCGACGAGCGGCGGATCATTGCCGTTTTCCACCTGCACGCGCCAGTAGCGCATGCCCTGCACGTCTCCGACGCTTGCGCACAATGATTCTTCCATCTGATCTTTCTGCCGGACGCGATAAATTTTGCAACTCGATTCGTCCAGCCAGCTCTCGCCGTCGGCGCTCGCCGAAACTCTTACCGCACGGTTGAATTCCGTCTGCTCTACCGCGAATCGCACCTCGGCGATAGAAGGGTTCGGCGTGCCGAGGTCGGCGCGCCACACGCTGACGCCCGGCGGCGAGGACGGGTCCGGCACGAGCTCCACGGGCACCGCCACGCGCTCGGCGGGCTCGGTGACGTCATACGCAACCTGCACGCTGCTCACGGGAAATTGTTTCTGGCGATCGAGGAAGCGCAGGCGCAGGTAACGCGCATTGGAATCCGAATAAGTCACGGTCTGATTGCCGTCCAGCCCCTGTTTGCGAAACCGGAAAATGCCCGCGCGTTCGCGGACGATGCGCCACTGCACGCGCGCGTCATCGCTGACGGCCACTTCCACCCAGGTCATGAAGTCCTGCTCCGGAGTGGCGATGCTGACGGCGTTGTGGAACGGCGAATTTACGCCGAGGTCCAGCACCATCTGCGTGAATTGACCGGGCGTGAGACTGGTTTCCAGCAGACGAGCGGTGCGAAGTTGGTGCGACGTGGAGCCTGTGCGCGCAAACAGCACATAGGGGACTTCGCGCGCCTGATCATCGATCACGCGGATGTCAGCGAGCTGCTCCTGAGCGCGCGCGACCACGTCGAGCGGCGGCACGACGCTGACCATGCGCGGCTCGCGTGCCTCGCTCAGCGCAATCGCGCGAGAATAGCGCCAGTAGCGCCACGGCCCGGGCAG
>DASYRO010000419.1:0-6702 GCA_036004385.1 Candidatus Acidiferrales bacterium | reverse complement strand
TGGAGGGACCAAAGCCCGCGGCTAAATGTTACGAGGTGTTCCGCAGACGGTCTCCACCAGTGGATTTGAAAAATCAATAAGCATCCTGACGTACGATGCGCACGTTGTGAATCCTGCAAGGGGCACGTAGAATCAAAGATTGAAAGACGTGCGGCGGGCGCGACGCCGAAGCCTCGGGGCTGCGCCGCTACACCGATGGAATCACCATTCAACATCGTTGGCAGTGGCAATCACGCGCCGGCGGGCTGCGGCACGAGCGGGGCGGTGGTGTACTCGGACGAACTGTTGAACAGCGGGTCCCTCGACTCCGCTCGGGACAAACAGGCGAAGCCTGTTTGGCTCAAGGTGAAATATTTTGGCGGGGAGAATGAGCAGGAACTGCGGCGCATCATGCGCACGCTCGGGCTGCACACGGTGTGCGAGTCCGCGCGCTGCCCCAACATGGGCGAGTGCTGGGAGCATCGCACAGCGACGTTCATGATTTTGGGAAATATCTGCACGCGCTCGTGCGGATTTTGCGCCGTGCCGTCGGGAAAGCCCATCGGCGCGCCGGAAGAAGACGAGCCGCTGCGCGTTGCGGAAGCCGTCGAAAAAATGGGCCTGCGATACGCCGTGGTCACCAGCGTGAACCGCGACGACCAGCCCGACGGCGGCGCTGCGATCTTCGCGCGGACGATTGAGGAAATCCGCCGGCGGCGGCCTGGTTGCAAAGTCGAAGTCCTCATCCCCGATTTTCGCGGCGACTGGACGGCGCTTGAAACCGTGCTGCGCGCGCGGCCCGACGTACTCAATCACAACACGGAAACCGTGCCGCGGCTCTACCGCGCGGTGCGCAAGGGCGCGGTGTACGAGCGCTCGATGGAATTATTGCGCCGCGTAAAAGAATTTGACGCGACGATGCCGTCGAAGACGGGCATGATGCTCGGCCTGGGCGAGACGCGCGACGAAATTCTCTCCGCGATGCGCGACATCGCCGCGCAAGGCACGGACATCCTCACGTTGGGACAATATCTCCAGCCCACGCGCGAGCATCTGCCCGTGGCGCGCTACGTCCATCCGGACGAGTTCGCCGAATACAAAGCCGCCGGTGACCGCGAGATGGGATTCAAACACGTCGAAGCCGGGCCGCTCGTGCGCAGTTCTTACCACGCCCACGCGCAGGAAGCGGCTGCGCACGTGTAGCGGCGGGCTTCAGCCCGGCAGATTGAGACACGGGAACGCGGAGAGACAGAGAAAAGCGAAAAGGGAAAACAGAAAATAGAAAATAGGAAAACCGAAACTCGCTATTCGATATTCAGTCCACAATCACCAATCATCAATTACCTCCTCTCCTTCCTAGGCAATCTGTGAAATCTGCGGATTAACGCCGTTTCGTTGACTAGACTCGACTCCCAGCCTAAGATGCCCAGCGCTGGTAGTTGACTCCGTGATCGGACAAAACATTTCCCATTATAAAGTCACCGCCAAGCTGGGCGCGGGCGGAATGGGAGAGGTGTATCGCGCGACAGACACCAAGCTGGGGCGTGACGTCGCGCTGAAGTTTTTGCCGGAAGAGCTGTCAAGAGATCCGCAGGCGCTGGAGCGTTTCCAGCGCGAAGCGCGCGCGGCCAGCGCGTTGAACCACCCGAGCATCTGCACGATTCACGACATCGGTGAGAGCGAAGGCCACGTTTTCATCGTCATGGAGCTGATGGAAGGCCGCACGCTGCGCGAGCGCATTGGCGGCCGCGCTATGCCGCTCGAAGAAATCCTTGAACTGGCCATACAATTGGCCGACGCGCTGGACGCCGCGCATGCCAAAGGCATCGTGCACCGCGACCTCAAACCGGCGAACATATTTGTCACCCAGCGCGGGCAGGCGAAAATTCTCGATTTCGGATTAGCGAAGCTCACGTTGCAGGAAAAAGTGCATGGGCTGGGCGCATCGGCGATGCCGACGGCGGGCAACAATCCGCACTTGACCAGCCCGGGCGTGGCCATCGGCACGGTCGCATACATGAGCCCGGAGCAGGCCCGCGGCGAAGACCTCGACGCGCGCACGGATTTGTTTTCCTTCGGCGCGGTGCTCTACGAAATGTCCACCGGCCGGCAGGCTTTCAGCGGCACAACCTCGGCCGTCATTTTCAATTCGATTCTGAGCGGCGCGCCGGAATCGCCGGTGCGCCTGAATCCGCAATTGTCCGGCGAATTCGAACGCATCCTGAACAAGCTGCTGGAAAAAGACCGCGAGCTGCGTCATCAGACCGCCGCCGAGCTGCGCGCGGACTTGAAGCGTCTGAAGCGTGACACCGATTCCGGGCGCACCGGCGCAGCGACCGCAGCCGTGCCCGCGGTCAAGCGCCCGTTATGGATGCTGCCCGCGGGAATCGTTGCCATCCTCTTGTTTGCCGCGGCAGGCTTCGCGTTGCTCGCGTTGCTCGTCGGAAAAGGCGCCGGCTGGCAACTGATGCGTCGGGCCAACGAGGCAGCGCTCCCGCCGATGCGCGTTGTGCCGCTGACTTCCTATCCCGGCGCCGAAACACAACCCACATTTTCGCCGGACGGAACGCAAATCGCCTACTCCGCGGAAATCGAAGAGCTGCACAACATGGACATTTACTTACAAATTATCGGCGCGGGCGCGCCGTTGCGCCTAACTCGTGATCCACTGCCGGACATGTTCCCAGCCTGGTCGCCGGACGGACGATACATTGCCTTCCTTCGCTTCAGTGGAACGAAGGGGGACGTGATGCTCATGCCTGCGCTGGGAGGAGCGCCGCGCAAGCTTCGTGAATTAGGATTCTTGAACTCTCAACTCTTCGCGCTGTCATGGACCGCAGACAGCAAGCGTGTGCTCTTCAGCCAGCCAAAGCAGGAGCGCGAGCCGGCAGGAATTTTTTCGCTGAATGTGGAGACGGGAGAAGCGCAGCGCCTTACCACCAGCCCAGCGGACTCTCTGGGTGACTTCTTCGCGGAAGGTTCCCCCGAGGGAGAGCGCATCGCCTTTGTCCGCTTCGAGGCCTGGTCCCGCGGCGACATCTATCTGCTTTCCACGGCGGGCGCCGAACCACGCCGCCTGACGAATCTCCGCACCTCGATGAGCAGACCGGCATGGACCTCTGACGGCCGCTCCCTCATCGTGAGAATACCGAATGGCTTGTGGCGAGTTCCCGTGGACGGCAGCGCGCCGGAACAGATGCCGTTCGGCGGCGAAGACGCCGGCTTTCCTGCCGTTGGGCGCAAAGGGAACCGCATGGCCTACGCGCTGTTTGAACTGGACATGAACATTTGGCGCGCCCCCGGCCCGGCTGCATCGGAGAAAGGCAAGCCCCTCCTCGTGGCGCCGTCCACGCGGCGAGAGTTCGATATTCACGTATCGCCCGATGGGAAGAAGCTGGCTTTCGGCTCCGACCGCTCGGGCGCGCGCGAAATCTGGGTGAGCGATGCCGATGGCTCCAGTCCGGTGCAACTCTCGCACGTCGGCGGAGCGAATTGCGGCTCGCCGCGATTCTCGTGGGACGGCAAGTGGCTGGCATTCGATTCCGTGCAAGACGGCCGCACGAATATCTACGTGGTGGCGGCGGAGGGCGGCGTGGTGCGGCGGCTCACGCACGGAAATGCCGACCACATCCGCCCGAGCTGGTCGGCGGACGGAAAATGGATTTATTTTGGCTCGGACCGCGGCGGAGAATCCCATGTCTGGAAGATGCCCGCAGAGGGCGGAGAGCCCGTGCAGGTAACCAAAGGCGGCGGCGGCGCGGAAGCGTTCGAGTCACCCGACGGGCAATGGCTGTTTTATTCCAAGCGGAGTGGTGGAATTTGGAAGATGCCGGCGCAAGGTGGCGAAGAAACGCTGCTCATAAAGGATGCGCCGTTCGGGGGGTGGTATCTCTTCTCCCAAGGCATCGCGTACGTGGACCGCGTAGCGAACGCACGCGCCGCCATCGCCTTCTTCGACTTTCGCACGCAGAAAACCAGGCGGTTCCTGATGCCGGAACGCGATTTGATCGCGGGTACCGGACGCAGCATCACCGGCCCCGTGGACGGCCGCTGGATTTATTTTCTGCAGCTGGATAAGAGCGAGAGCGATATCGTCCTCGTCGAGAACTTCCGTTAATCCGCAGCATTCAGAAGCATCCGCAGATTCGCCGCAAAAGGCGCAGCGGAAAAGATGACGCAGATTATACAGATTCAGAAGAGCGAAAATAGCAAAGCAAAAATAGGACTATCGAAATTCAAAACTCGAAATACGAGTCTCGAACTTCCAACCTCCAACCTGCTACCTGCTACCTGCTACCTGCTACCTGCTACCTGCCTTGCTTCCTCCTAGACCAATCTGTGTAATCTGCGTAATCTGTGGATGCGATGAACTGGCTGCGCGAGCGAATTCGCTTCGATCGCAACGAACTCTCCGGCGCGTTCGGTGACATCGGCACGGATTTTCCGCTGCTGGTCGGCATGATTCTCGCCGCGGGCCTCGACGCACCCAGCGTGCTCATCGTCTTCGGCGCGATGCAGGTGATGACCGGCCTCGTCTACGGCATGCCTATGCCCGTACAGCCGCTGAAGGCCATGGCGGTCATTGTCATCACGCAGCGAATCGCGCCGGACGTGCTCTACGGCGGAGGCCTCGCCATCGGCGTGGTGATGCTGCTGCTCACGCTGACCGGAGCGATCGCCTGGGTGGCGCGCGTCGTGCCGAAAAGCGTGGTGCGCGGCGTGCAATTCGGATTGGGGATGCAGCTCGCGTCGCTCGCGCTGAAGGATTACGTGACGTCGGAGTCGTGGCCAGGCTACGCGCTGGCCGCCGCGGCGTTTGTGATTACGCTGGCGCTGCTCGGCAACCGCCGCGTGCCGCCCGCGCCCATCATTATCGCGCTGGGAATTGTTTACGCCCTCGCGTTCAAGTTGAACGGCGTTTCGCTCGCCGGCGCCGCAGGGTTCAGCCTGCCCAAATTGCATGTCGTCACGTGGGCCGACGTGCTCACCGGATTTTTTCTGCTGACGCTGCCGCAACTGCCGCTGTCGCTGGGCAATTCCATTCTCGCCACGCAGCGCGTGGCCGCGGATTTGTTCCCCGAGAAAAAAGTCACCGTGCGCAAAATCAGCCTGACGTATTCGCTGATGAATCTGGTCAGCCCGTTTTTCAGCGGCGTGCCCACGTGTCATGGCTCCGGCGGAATCGCCGGACACTACACATTCGGCGGGCGCACCGGCGGCAGCGTGTTGATTTACGGCGCGATGTATCTGGCGCTGGGAATCTTTTTCGGCAGAGGATTTCAAACCGCCGTGAAATTATTTCCGCTGCCCGTGCTCGGCGTGATTCTGCTGTTCGAGGCGCTCGCGCTGATGCGCCTGGTCCGCGACATGCTCGCCAGCGCCGCGGATTTCTTCATCGTGCTGTTCGTCGGCCTGATCGCCTTCGGCCTGCCCTACGGCTACGTCATCGGCGTGGTCATTGGCACTATGATTGCTCGTTCGATGCCGAAGAAGTTGGCAGAGTGAGAGAAACGAACAATCGAACGGCAAGGCAGTTTGGGCTGTGCCCGACCCACTCTGGGGGGGGCGATTAAAAAGCGAAAGCTTTTCTTGCTTCAAAACCCCTCCTGGTGTAGGTTTCAATCAACTAACACAAAGAGTTTCTGACAGGAAGTAAGAGGGGAAAGGCATGAGCCAGAGGGTATGGGATTCGTTGAAAAGGTGTTCGCCTTCCCGTATCATCCCGGGGATGTCTACCGCAGCCGTTCGATCCAAGAAAACTGTACAGACAAACATTAAGCAAATCTTGCGATGCGACGACGCCCGCGAACTGGATTGGATTAACCGTGAGTCCGTTCACCTTGTTCTCACTTCGCCACCGTATTGGACGCTAAAGGAATACCCTGCCCACGAAGACCAGCTCGGACTCATCGAGAACTACGAGAGATTCCATGATGAGCTGGAGAAAGTTTGGAAGCACGCCTTTCGAGTTCTAGTTCCAGGGGGTCGCCTCGTTTGTGTAGTGGGTGATGTTTGCCTATCTCGCCGCAGGCACGGGCGGCATATGGTTATGCCACTGCACGCCGACATCGTAGTTCGTTGTCGCAAAATCGGCTTCGATAATCTCAGCCCTATCTTCTGGTACAAGATTTCAAACGCAGCATATGAGGTTGAGAACGGGTCGAGCTTTTTAGGAAAGCCTTACGAGCCAAACGCGATAATCAAGAACGATATCGAGTTCATTCTCATGCTCCGAAAGCCCGGCGGTTATCGGCAGCCAACGGACGAGCAAAGGGATGCCTCACGATTAACGAAGGATGAGCATCACGATTGGTTTCAGCAGATTTGGACAATTCCGGGTGAGTCCACGCGGTCACACCCTGCTCCATTCCCCGAGGAGCTTGCTTACCGGCTCGTGCGAATGTTTTCGTTTACTGGAGATACGGTGCTCGACCCGTTCATGGGTCTTGGAACGACGTTGTTGGCAGCGGCAAGATGCGGCCGGAATGGGATCGGAGTCGAGATTGACCCTTCCTATTTCGCAAAGGCAAAAGCCAGGCTCGATTCAGCGCCGAGGGGCCTTTTCGCAGTTCCCCTCTCGATCCCTGTCCGTCGCTGATTTCAGAATCGTGCTTGGAATTCTCTGCTGATGCGAGCCAGAGCCGCAGCGTAATCCTGCCTGGTCGCGTCGTAGTCCACCCACTCAAAGGGAAAAGGGGCTTCGTTCGTGGCTCGGTATTGGAG
>DASYRO010000418.1:0-4031 GCA_036004385.1 Candidatus Acidiferrales bacterium | reverse complement strand
GCGGACGGCTCCGTGGGCGGCGCAGCCAACACCACGGCAGAAACGGTGCGCGCGGCGCTGCATTGTGTGGGACTCGCGCCGCAATACAAGCTGGTGTCCAGTTTTTTCCTAATGGTTCTGCCGCGCGCGGAGTTTGGCGCGTCCGGCGCGCTCCTCTTCGCCGATTGCGGAGTGGTCCCCGACCCGGGGCCGGCGCAGCTTGCGGAAATCGCCGCGGCGACGGCGGAAAACGCGCGCGCGTTTCTGGAAGTCGAACCGCGCGTGGCCCTACTTTCGTTTTCCACGAAAGGCTCGGCGGAGCACGAGCGTGTGGCCAAAGTCCGCGAGGCGCTGCGCATCCTGCGCGAGCGCGCGCCCGAACTGGCCGCCGACGGCGAGTTGCAAGCCGATGCGGCGCTCGTGCCGGCGATTGGCGCGAGCAAGGCGCCGGGCTCAAGCGTGGCCGGCCGCGCCAACGTGCTGATTTTCCCCGATCTCGATTCCGGCAATATCGGCTATAAACTGGTCGAGCGGCTGGCGGGCGCGGTCGCGCTGGGGCCCATCCTGCAAGGACTCGACCGGCCGTCGAACGACCTCTCGCGCGGCTGCTCGGCCGAAGACATCGTCAACGTCATCGCCATCACCGCCGTGCAGGCCATCGCGCGGCGCGCGTCCGCGCATCAAACGGCGTAGCCCAAGAGCAGCCGCAGATGAACGCCAATCCAATCAGCGAAAAACGATATTCGATACGCGATATTCGAAATTCAAAAGTCGAAAAGCGAAAAGCGAAAAACGAAAAACGGTCGCATGGTTTGCGGTTTTCGATTTTCGGTTTTCGGTTTTCGTTGTCAGCCCTATCTGCGTTCCTCTGTGTTCATCTGTGGTTCCTTGCGGCTCTCGGCGCGCAGGAAATCGTGGCCAACCTGGCGTCGGGGCGCGTGGTGATTTACGTGGCCAAGGACGGCATCGCCATCGCCGCCAACGACGCGCGCGTAGAAGCGGAGTCGCGGCCGCCGCTGGTGGCGCCGCTTTCGGGCAAGCGTATTGCCATCCTGCTGGGCGCGGCGGAATGGGTGCATCCGGCGACCGGCCGCCCGCCGCTGCGTCTGGATTTCGAACTGCCGCGCGCCCTCGGCAAGACGTTGGGCACCGGGCCGCGCCTGCAGCAGGAGCAGTCGTCTGACCTGGAACCCATCGGCCAGGCGCTGCTGGAGCCCTTGCGCACCGTCGTGCCCGAGCTCACGCGCAAAATGGATTTGCGGCCGGACGATCCGCTCGTGGAAATGCTGCTGGTGGGCTACGAAGAAGGCTACGGCCCGGAAGTCTGGCTGCTGCAGTACCGGCTGGTGCAGGAACCTCTGCGCGGCGATTACTGGAAGAGCCGCATCCTGCAACCCAGCTATACGCAGCTCTACCCGCCGGAAAAAGGACAGCCGCGCACGCTGGTCGAAGTGCGCTATCCGCCCGAGGATCGCGGGCCGTCGCTGTTGGAGCTTTTGCAGCAGAGCGACGCGCGGCTGACGCCGCTGCGCACGTCCAACGCGCAGGTGGCACGCGCGTCGGAAAAACTCATCAGCGGCGAATGCAACAAGGCGCTGGTGGACGATGCCATCGTCCTGCTGCGCGCGACGCTGGACGCCATCGCCCCGCCCAATGCCACGCAGATTGTCGCCGTCATCAGCGAACGCCGCGGGTTTGAATGGATCCTCGCGCCTCCGGCGGCCCTGATGAAGAAGCCCGAAGAGGCCAAGCCCGGCGAGCCTGGTGCGCCCACGCTGCGCAAACCCCCGCAGTAAAAAGACAGAAAATCGAAATTCGAAAAACGAAAATCGGCCGAAGGGAGCAACCGCGGCCAGAGGGATCCTTCGCTTCGCTCAGGATGACGGGCGTTTAGGTCCGCGAAGCGAAGAGAGGAATTGGCGCAGCTTCTCGCGATAGATTTCCGGAGCGACGAGCGCGCCTTCTTCGTGGCAGGAACCATCAATGCGCAGGAAAAACTTCGGCTCGCGCGCCGCGCGGAACACCGCTTCGCCGAGCGCGAATGGAATCACTGGATCCCGCGCGCAGTGAATCACCAGCACGGGCACACGCACACTGGAAAGTTTTTTCACCGTGTTGAACTTGGACTTGATGGCCAGGCCCAGCCCGGGCAGAAGCGGATAGATTTTCCCGGCGACGGCGCCGGCTGAAGGAAATGGCGCCTCCAGCACCAGCCCCGCGACTTCGCGCTGGCTGGCCAGATCCGCGGCGACGGCGGTGCCCAGCGAATGTCCGATGGGCACGATGCGCGCGGGCGCGACGCCGCGCTCCTTGACCAAATAATCGTAGGCCGCTTGCGCGTCGAGATATAAACCCGCCTCGCCGGGCTTGCCTTCACTCTTGCCATAGCCGCGGTACTCCACGGCAAGCACGTTGGCGGGTACGCCGCGCAGGAATTCGTAAATCTCCGCGCGGTTGGCGATGTTAGACGCATTGCCGTGGAAGGCGACGAAAGTGAAGTCCGCGGAGGGCGCGGCGATCCACCAAGCGTGCAGCTTCACGCCGTCACTGGCGTGCAACACAACGTCTTCGACGGGCAGGCCGTGAGGGCGCCAGTCGCCTTCGAGCCGGCCGGGAAAATTCGGGAAATAAATCAGGCCGCTTTCGAACACGCGCAATAGAATCAGCAGACCAAAATACAGCAGCAGAACGGAGCCGATAAATCCAAGCACGCGCTTCACGCTCTCCTCAGGGACCGAAAATCGAGATTCGAAAAATGAAAATCGGCCGTCAGTTTGCGATCAGTTCGATGGCATCGCCGGTGCGAATAACGCCGCCTTCGAGCACACGGGCGAGCATGCCGCGCCGGCCGCGCATGGCTGCTTCCAGTCCCGGCCGCAAGCTTTCAATATAGTTGCACGGCGAACACGGGATCGTTATTTCCAGCAGCGCTTCGCCGAGGCGCAGCCGCTGCCCCCGCTGGAGCGCGCGCTGGTCGAGCCCCTGGGTAACCACGTTTTCCTTTACCTGACCAGGATCCAGCGTCATTTCCTGTAACGTTTCCGCGTCTATCAGGAGAACTTGGCGCTTGCTGCCGCGCCGGGCGTGCGCGCAGCCTTCGAGGCCCCAGTCGGGCACCGCACGGACCTCCGACACTTCGCGGACGGGCAGCCCGTGAGCGGGGCTGATAAACAGGCGCGCCACAGAAGGCGGCGACTTCTCGACTAGATCCTTCGCTTCGCTCAGGATGACAACCTTTCTCGCTTCCACGCAGTGATGGTTTCTTACCCTCCGGAACCCTGCGACTTGTTCAAAGACTTCGCGCCAATGTCTTTGCGGAAGTGAGCGGCGGGAAAATGGATGTTGTGGAGAGCGTCGTAGCACTTGCGAACAGCTTCAGGAAGTGACTTGCCGGGAGCGGCCACGGCGAGGACTCTACCGCTACAAGTGTAGTAGTCTTTTCCCTGGTGCTTCGTACCGGCGTGAAAGACAACCGCCTCCCCGGATTGCAGCGGCAGGCCCTCGATCTTCTTGTCCACCTCGAATTCGCCGGGATAGCCGCCGGAGGCCATGACCACGCAGGCGCTCGCCGCAGGCTGCCAACTCGCCTTCACTTTATCCAGGTGGCGGTCAGCCGCGGCCGTAAGGGCTTCTGCCAGGTCGAAGTCCATGCGCAGGACCAGGGCTTGTGCTTCTGGATCGCCCATGCGGCAGTTGAATTCCAGCACCTTGGGCCCTTGCGGTGTGACCATCAGGCCGAAATAGAGAAAGCCGCGGTAGGGGATGCCGTGATCGGTCATGCCCCGAATGGTGGGTTCGACGATGGTGCGGCGGATTTCCCGATCCAGCTCCGCGGGCAGGAGGGTATCCACGGAATAGGCGCCCATGCCGCCAGTGTTGGGCCCGTGGTCGCCGTCGAGGGCGCGCTTGTGGTCCTGCGTGGGCGCCATGGGCAGGATGTGCTCGCCGTCGGTGAGGACGATGTAGGAAAGCTCCTCGCCCTCCAGCGCCTCTTCGAGCAGTACTTTATCTCCCGCCGCGCCGAATTCTTTTTTCTCCATCAGGCGCTCGAT
>DASYRO010000417.1:0-2203 GCA_036004385.1 Candidatus Acidiferrales bacterium | reverse complement strand
TTGGCTTCGCCATATTCCGGGCTGGAGGAAGAAATTTCCACGCCGTCTTTGGAGAGTGCCATCTTCACGGCGTGCGAGCGCTGGTCGGCGAGTTGCGCGACGCGGCGCACGGCGTCGTTCAGCTCGTTGCGGTCGAGCGTGATTTTCTTGTCGTTCTCGCGCGGCAGCACGGCTTCGTAATTCGGGAATTGTCCGGTGAGCAGGCGCGAAATCAGCAGGCGCCCGCCAAACTGAAAATAAAGATTCGTGTCGTCGCGCCCGAAGTCCACCTGCGCGTCTTCGCCCGCTTCCGCGGCCAGGCGCTGCACTTCGGCCATGGCTTTGCGCGGCACGAGCACGCGCACCTCGGCGTTGAGCCCCTCGAATTTGTGCGGCGTCTCGACCAGCGCCAGGCGGTGCCCGTCGGTGGCCACCATGATGGCGCTTTCCGGCTTGAGCACGAGCAGCGCGCCGTTCAGCGTGTAGCGCGACTCTTCCGTGGAAATGGCGAACGCGGTGCGCGCAATCATCGCGGAAAGAATTTTTGCGGGAATTTTCACCAGCGGATGCGGCGCCGGCGCGAGCTGCGGGAAATTATCCCGCGCCATGCCGACCATTTTGTATTTTTTGCGGTCGCTGACGATTTCCACCCAGTGATTTTCCAGCAGCCGGAATTTGATTTCCGAATCCGGCAGCAGGCGGACTAGTTCGAGCAATTTTTTTGCGGGGATGGTGCCCGCGCCGTCTTTTTTTACTTTCGCGTCGCACGCCGTCTGGATGCTGATTTCGAGGTCCGTGGCGGTGATGGTCAGGCGGCTGCCCTTGGCTTCGCACAGCAGGTTGGAGAGGATGGGGATGGTGGTCTTGCGTTCGACCACGCCCTGCGTGAGATTGAGTTCCGCCAGGAGATCAAATTTCTTGACGCTGAAGTCCATCGCGCCGCCCTCGCTTCGAGAATCCTGTGATTTTGCCTGTTGGGTTGCTTCTTTCGTGGTCACCGTGTCCCCTGTCTGCGACTTTTAACCTTTACCGTTCCACGTTTCAACACTTAACTTCGCTTTCGTCCGCGCCTACTCTACTTCTTTTCGCACCGACAATAAAGGCTCCACTCGTTGGAAATCGTGTGGAAAGCGCCGCCCTCGGCTCGTGTAGCGGCGGACTTTAGGCCGGCATCGCCGATAACTTTGCCCACCTGAAAGGTGGCCGCTACAGGTGGCGCGTGTTCAACCGATCCACGATTCAGCCTGATTTCCACGGCGCGGCTTCCAAGAACATTCTCTCTTTCATATATTAAAGATATAAACCGTAGTAGCCGTAGGTGCTGTGCATATTGCGGATTTCTCTGCAAGCAATGCCTGCCGCGCTGCTTAGCTGCCGCGGATGCTCGTGGAAGGAAAAGTGGCCCTGTGCATCGCTGCGTACCGCCGGGCCCCACCGCCAAATTCTTCCACCGACTGCACAGCCTCCGCACAACTTTCACACAGTTCACTTTGCGTCTCCATTGGGGGGAGAGGGGTTCGACATTTCCTGCAAAATGCGGGCGGTCAGCCGCTTCTCCAGCCCCTTGAGGGCCGGAGAAGGATCCGGATCAAGGAAAGAGAACAGGGATGGCGGACGTGCCATCTGTTTCTCTCGTTTTTCTTCGAGAGCGTCGAGGATGGGCGAATCTGGCGTCGGCGGCAGCGGCTCGACAGACGTGGCGGCAACCGAGGCCACGGATTCGCCGTCGTGCGCGGCAAGATCGGGCATGTAGTCGTAATCGCCTTGCAAGGCGGCTTCGCGATCGGCGCAGGAAAGTTCGTGATAGGCGCGCAGCCACAACGTGGCCAGGTAGCCGACGGCGTAGGCCTGGCCGGGCTGGATGCGTCCCAGGCGCGCGGCGTGGAGCGCTTCGCGAATCACGTCGAAGAGATCCGCAGGCGTCGAGAGGCGCATCAGCGGATGGCCGGACTGGGCCAGCTCGCCGTGCGCGCGGCGATGGAGATAACAGAAACGGCTGCCGGACGAAGGCCAGCGGCCGCAGTGATTTCCGTCGGCGTGACGGTGGGCACAACGTTGCGGAGCGCGGTGCGGAGAAGAGCCGTTGCGAGGACCACCATTCTGAGGACTGCTATTTTGATCGGACATCCTACCCCCGTGGGGATGATCGACATCGTCAAGCACCTGAGCCGGCGAGGGTTGCGCAATTCGATGATCGTTTTCGATGGGGATCATCCAGATCATC
>DASYRO010000416.1:0-11733 GCA_036004385.1 Candidatus Acidiferrales bacterium | reverse complement strand
GCCAGCCGTGGTGCACTTCCTTCGGCGGGCGCAGGAATCGGCTGCAGAGCATCGGCGTCAAACTGAGCGAGACGAAGCCGGAAACGAGAATGGCCGCGCCGATGGTCACTGCAAACTCGTGCAGCAAGCGGCCCACGATGCCGCCCATGAACAGTACGGGGATGAACACCGCGGCAAGAGAAAGCGTCATGGAAAGAATGGTGAAGCTGATTTCGCGCGAGCCTTGCAGCGCCGCGCGCATCACCGGCACGCCCTGCTCCATGTGGCGCACGATGTTTTCCAGCATGACGATGGCGTCGTCCACCACGAAGCCCACGGAAAGCGTCAGCGCCATCAGCGAGAGATTGTCCAGGCTGTAACCGAACTGGTACATCACGGCGAACGTGCCAACGATGGACATGGGCAGCGCCAGGCTGGGAATCACAGTCGCGGAAATGTTGCGCAGAAAAAGGAAAATGACCAGCACGACCAGGCAAACCGTCAACAGCAATGTGAATTTCACGTCATTCACGGAATTGCGGATCGAGATGGAGCGGTCGTAGAGTACGTTCAATTCCACCGACGGCGGCATCTGATCGCGAAACGTCTGCATGAGCTTCTTGATGGCGTCTACGACTTCGACGGTGTTGGTGCCCGGCTGGCGCTGAATGGCCAGCACGATGGCCCGGCTGTTGTTGAACCAACTGGCCACCTTATCGTTTTCTACGCTGTTGATCGCCCGGCCGATTTCGTCCAGCCGGACGGGGACGCCGTTGCGATAGGCGACGATAATCGGCCGATAGTCCGACGCGCGCAGAAGCTGGCCGTTGGACTCCACGGTAAATGCTTGATTGGGGCCGAAGAGCGTGCCCGTGGGAAGATTGGAATTACCGCGTTGCACGGCGGCAACAGCCTCATCCACGCCGATGCTGCGCGTGGCCAGCGCTTTGGGGTCAAGTTGCACACGCACGGCATACTTCTGCGCGCCCATCACCTGAACCTGGGCCACACCGCTGACCATGGAGATGCGCTGAGCGATTATGGTTTCCGCATATTCGTCCACGTCGGAAAGCGGCAGCGTGGGCGAACTCAGCGCGAGATACAGCACGGGCTGATCCGCAGGATTCACCTTCTGGTAGGAAGGCGGGCTGGGCATGTTCTGCGGAAGGTCGCGTCCGGCCTTGGCGATCATGGCCTGCACGTCCTGCGCCGCGGCGTCAATATTACGGTCCAGGGTGAACTGCAGCGTGATGGAGGTGCTGCCAAGCGCGTTGGACGAGGTCATCGAATCGACGCCGGCGATGGTGGAAAACTGCCGCTCGAGAGGCAGCGCGACAGCGGAAGCCATCGTCTCCGGGCTGGCACCGGGAAGGCTGGCGTTCACCTGCACGGTGGGGAAGTCCACGTTGGGCAGATCGCTCACCGGCAGCAGGCGGTAACCCATTACGCCGAAGAGCAGAATGGAGGCCATGACCAGCGTGGTCATGATTGGCCGGCGGATAAAAATTTCTGCGATGTTCATGAGGACACCCGCGCCCGTTCAGGACTTACTTTTGATGGTAACTTTGGTATTGGGAACCAGCGAGACCTGTCCATCGGTCACCACGGTTTCGCCGGCTTGCAGCCCTTTTTCGAAAACGGACATATTCTCCACCGTGCGGCTGACCGTCACCGGGCGCATCTCCACCGTGTTGTCGTTTTTCACCACGAATACGAATTGTCCGGACTGGCTCGTCTGCACGGCTTGCGAAGGCGCCACAATGGCGTTGGCTTGTTGCGCCAGGGTGAGCGTCACGTTAACGAACTGCCCGGGCCACAGCCGCGCATCGTCATTAGGGAACGTGGCGCGCAGCCGAATGGTGCCGGTGGCGCGGTCCACGGTGTTGTCCACGAACGAGAGCGAGCCTCGCACCGGGCGCGGATCATTCGGAATCGCGGCGTCCGCGTAAAGGCCGCCGGAGGACATGTAGCGCTTGATCGCCGTGAGGACTTGTTCGGGCACGGCGAATTCTACGTAAGTCGGACTGATCTGATTGATGACCACCAGAATGGGCACATCGTTGGACTTTACCAGCGTGCCCGGATAAACCAGAAGCGTGCCGGTGCGGCCGCTCATCGGCGCGCGAATGGTACAGTATTCGATCTGGAGTTTGGCGTATTCAATGGCGGCCTTGTCCGCGCGCACCGTGGCTTCCAGCGCCTCGAAGTTGGAATTCATCTGGTCGGCCAACTGTTGCGCGACAATGCCCTGTTCGGCCAGTCGCGCATAGCGTTGCGCGTTGAGCTGAGCATTTTCAAGCTGCGCCGCGTCGCGCGCCAGGTTGCCTTCCGCCTGTTTCAGCGACGCTTCGAAAGTGCGCGAATCAATTTTGAACAGCAGGTCGCCTTTCTTTACGTTGTCTCCCGGCTTGAAATGTACGCTCAGAATTTCGCCGTTCACTTGCGACTTCAGCGAGACGGTGGAAAACGTTTCCACGCGGCCGATGGCCTGCAGTTGCAAAGGAACATTTTTCTGCTCGACAGTGGCCACCACCACGGGCACGGCGGGCGGCGCGGAGCCGGGCCCTGCGGATTGCGCCGATTTCGAACTGCATCCGGCCAGCACAGCCAGCGCGATGAGTGCGGCAAGCGTGACTGCCGCCACCAAGTTTTTGTTTGGATGAATGGGTTGCATGTATCAGCTCCGCTTCTGCAGGGATACCGCTTGCCTGATGAGATGACCGTGAACGGATGTGCTGCGCATGCCGTGGCCGTTTCTTCGCGGGCGCGCGGCGGGGCTGAGTTGCATCCCCTCCAGCCAGATTTCCGCGAGTTCACGGCTCACTCGGCTGAGATTTCCTTTTCCGTTGCGCGGAGCGTGGAAAACGCCCTGGCTGAGCATGTAATCGAGCAACATACCCAGAAAACCGCGCGCCGCGAGATATGGATCCACCGCGCGGAACGCCCCGGCACGGATCTGGACGCGAATGTAGTCCGCCAGCACATCGTAATAATCGGCCAGGTACGCGCGATAGAATCGCCGGTAGAGTCGATGGTTCTCCAGTCCGCTAAAAAGCCACAGGCGCAGGACGCTGGAATCTTCCAGGTTGCGCCGCAGCAAGCCTGCCGCGATTCCTGCGAAAACCTCGGGCACGGGCTTCCCGCTGTGCAGCAAGTTTTGCAGCTCAGCGAATCCGCGGCGCGCTTTGCACTTGGCGTCGAGCACGGCCCAGTACAATTCTTCCTTGGTGGGGAAGTGGCGGAAGAGGATGGCTTCGTTGACGTGCGCTTTCTCGGAAATTTCGCGCGTCTTGGTGCCCTGGAAGCCTTGCCGGGCGAAGAGACTCGTAGCCACCGCCAGAATCTGGCGGCGGCGTTCATCTCCGGGGACGCGCGCGGCGCTGCGAGACATAGTAAGTAAACACTTACTTTACTGTGCCCGGAGCGAGCCTGTCAATGGAAACGACACGGGATCCGTAGTCTCGAGGCCGAGCTGCATCAGAAGCGATAGATGACGTCGAACTGCATGCGCTTCAGGATATTGTCCCTGCAGCCGTCGAAGGGCGCGACGTTGCACGGCCCGCCGGCGATGGCGCGCTTGCCGCCGGGCACCAGTCCGATGGCGTCCTGTGCATTCTGCATGCGGCCAATCCAAATGGCGTAATTCAGCGACATATTGTTCAGCCACTGGTAACTGAAATTCAGACGGTGCTGATTGATGTTGGTGCCTGCACGCATGTCGCTCTCCGAGAATGCGCCGATGACGGCGTCGCGTTCGATGCGCGTGTAGATGTAGCCGAACTGAATATCTTTCTTCTCACTCAGACGGCCAAATTGGAAATCGGCCAGGTAAGCGCTCCGTTCGCGGTTATGCGCCGCGCCGGTAGGTGCGGCGGTGTTGTTCTGGATGATGAGTTGCGCGCGCGTATTGTTGACGAAATTCAAGTTGATGTTCAACGGCCATCGCGGGTAGCTCGTGCTGATGCCGAGCGTGGCCAGCGTGTCGAGATAGAGGAACCGCGAAGCGTAACCCACTACCTGGCCGGCAGCGTTGGTGCGCAGCGAATTTGTCGTCGGCTGGTTGCCTACGAGGGCATTGGCCAGGCTCGCCGTCGCAGGATTCGGCGCGTGTGCCTGCGCGATTAAGTCGGCGTTAACGAAGTTGATTCCGGCAATGTTCAGCCCCAGCGTGACGCGGTCGCCAAATTTCCACCGCGTCTGCACCTGACCGCCGGCGACGAAGCCGTCCAGGCCGTCCGCGCGCACGCCGGTCGTCGGGTTCGTCGAGCCGCCGCGCTCGAAGAATGGCAGATGAAATCCGACCAGGGAAACGCCCTTGAAGACTTCAGTCTTGAAGTCCCAGTTCAACCGCGCGTATACGCCTTCGGGGTTCAAATCGGGATCGAAAGTCAGGCCGGTGCGAATCCATGGAAACGCAAATTTGCCGAGGCCAAATGCGGCGTGATTGTTCAGCGCCTTTGGCGTCCACTGAATAAAGAAACGGTCGAAGCCCACCGTCTTGCGATTGAAAAAGTTTGTGAGTGTCTGGTTGGTGGAGATGGGATCATCGAGCCCGCCGGACGCAAGGGTGATGCCGCCGTACAGCTCGTCGGTGAGGTTGCCGGTCAGATTGAGTCGCGCGCGAATGCGCTGGCGTTGTCGCGTGGTCTGCTGCGCCTGGAAGAAGGGCTCGTAGCGGAAACGGATGTCGCCGGAGAAATGGAAGTTGCCGAGCTGGCGGAAGCGGCCCTCGGCAGCGCGGCCTGCGGTCGCCACCTCCGTCTGCACCACGGCAATTTTCTTCTGCAGCTCGGACGCGGTCTGCGCTACTCCTTCGACCTGCCCGGCGACGGCATTCAGTTCCGTGGCATTTTTTTCCGCGGCAGACTGCGCGTTCTGCACCGCCGAATGCTGCGCCTGAAACTGTTTCTCAATGGCGTCCATTTTTTCCTGCTGGCTGCGTAAGGCCTCTCGCGTTTCGCGCAGTTCGCGGGCCTGGTCCTGCATGATCTGCTTCAATTGGTCGAGCTCCGCGCGCAAGGCGGACGTTTCCTGGATCACCGGCGCTGGTGGCGGCGCGGTCTTTGGCGATTTTCGCTGCGCCAGTACGGGTGTCACCGAAAGTAAAGACAGAATTAGCGCCAAGCGGCTGAGTCCTCGCATGCTAGTGCCTCCTGAAAATTGGCAGATACGGCGCAGCAAAAACGTGAGCCGGCAATCATATCCTACGGTGCTTCGTATTCGGCGGTGGTCAGGGCGGCGGTAGGGAAAACGTCAACGGGGTCAAGCGTCCTCAAAAGTCATTTGTCCGGTCTCGCGACAATCCCGTCCCACAAGCGGTCAAGCGAACAACTTCATTAGTTTTGGCTCATAAAGGTAAGGTACGTATATTCATCATCTTACGGATTTAGGGAACTCGGAAGGGCACTTGCCAGTATCTTACAGGCAGACAGGCAGGATTGTGAGTTTTCAAGGCTAACTTGTGCGCTGGCTCGGACGTCTGAAACGGCAAGGGGCGAGTAAAAAACTCAACGCCAATAAGCGCACATAGCAGTAGCGGTGGTAGCCGTGTTCAATGCGGAGCGGAAGGAGCAGACATGGGCACAAATGGCAACTCGTTAATCCGGTTGGAAGGCGTGAAGAAAGTCTTTTTCACGGATGAAGTGGAAACGCACGCGCTTGCCGGAGTGCACCTGGAAATTCGCAAGGGCGAATACCTGGCCATCGGCGGTCCTTCGGGTTGCGGCAAATCCACACTGCTCTCGATTCTCGGGCTGCTCGATTCTCCGACGGAGGGCGAGTACACGCTGAACGGCCAGCCCGTCGCCAAGCTCGATCTGGGGGAACGCTCGCGCATCCGCAACCGCGAAATCGGATTTGTTTTTCAGGCATTCAATCTGATTGGCGACCTGACCGTGTATGAAAACGTGGAACTGCCGCTGACGTACCGCGGCGCGTCGTCCGGCGAACGCAAGAAAGCGGTCATGGAATCGCTGGAGCGAGTGGGCATGGCTCATCGCACGAAACACTATCCTTCGCAGCTGAGCGGCGGCCAGCAACAGCGCGTGGCCGTGGCGCGCGCGCTGGTCGGCAGGCCGGCCATCCTGCTGGCGGATGAGCCCACCGGCAACCTCGATTCGCGTAACGGCGAGCAGGTGATGGAGTTGCTGCGCGATTTGCACCGCAACGGCGCGACAATTTGCATGGTCACGCACGACCCACGCTACGCGCGCCATGCCGACCGCACCATCCACCTATTTGACGGCCGAGTCGTGGAAGAAACGGTCGCGCCGGTGTAGACGGGGTTCTGGGTTTCGCGACAATGGATAAATGAAGAAATGTGCTGAACCTGCCGTCGAATGAGTCAGCCGATGGAAACGCTCTGGCAGGATGTGAAATACGGCGCGCGGATGCTGCTGAAAAACCGCGGCGTCACCATTGTCGCGGTGCTCACGCTGGCGCTGGGCATTGGCGCTAACACAGCCATGTTCAGCGTGGCCGACGCGCTGCTCTTCCGCCCTCTGCTGCTCAAAGATCTGGACCGCATCGTCGTCGTTTACGAGACGCGCGAAGGCCACCGCAACGAGCAGGACGAAATTTCCCCGGCGGACTTCCAGGACTTCCGAGCTCAAGCCCAAACGGTCGAGCACCTCTCCGCGTTTACCTGGTGGAGCTCTAATCTTACTGGAGATGGCGAACCGGAGCGCGTGCGCGGCTGCCGCGTCACCGGCGATTTTTTTCGCGCGCTGGGCATGGACGCGGCGCTGGGACGCACGCTTTTGCCGGATGATGATCGTCCCGGCGGCCAGCGCGTCGTCGTGCTGAGCCACGGCCTGTGGCAGCGGCGTTATGCCGGCGACGCGGGCATCGTGCGCAAAACGATTCAAGTGAACGGACAGGCGTACGAAATAGCCGGGGTCATGCCACACGATTTTCAGACTCCGCCGGAAGCGGAGCTGTGGGTGCCCATGGCCATGGACGCGCGGGAAGAAAACCTCCGCGGAAGTTTTTATCTGGAAACTGTCGCACGCATTAAGCCGGGATATTCGCTGGCACAGGTGAATGCAGAAATGTCAGCGATTGCGCGACGCATCGAGCAGGAACACCCGAATGATCACAATCGAGTGGATGCCGGCGCCGCGCTCCTGCGCGAGCACGTCTCCGGCGAACTCACCAGTAAGTACACCTCGATGCTCCTCTGGGCGGTGAGTTTTGTGCTGCTGATCGCGTGCTCCAACGTCGCCAATCTGCAATTCGCGAGGGTCTCCGTGCGCAGCAAAGAAATTGCTGTGCGCGCCGCACTCGGCGCCGGACGCTGGCGCCTGATTCGCCAACTGCTCACGGAAAGCGTTCTACTTGCGCTGCTCGGCGCCGCGCTGGGTCTGGTGATCGCCTTGTGGGGCGTGGACCTGATCAAAGCGGGCATGCCCGCGGAAGTGGAAATTCACCTGCCTGGCTGGCGGCGTATGGGCCTGAACTACTGGGTTCTCAGTTACACCCTTGGACTTGCCATCCTCAGCGGCATCGTCGCTGGGGTGGCGCCCGCGCTTCTCGGATCGCGGCCCGACGTATCCGGCGGGCTGAAAGAAAGCGGCCGAGGCTCGACCGCAGGATTGCGCCGCCATCGCGCGCGCAACATTTTGGTCTTTACGGAAATCGTGCTAGCGGTCGTGCTGCTTTCCGGGGCCGGCATCATGGTGAAGGGCTTCCGCGCGGTGATGGCTCCGGCGGATAACGTCGCACCGGAACAAGTTCTGACCATGCGGTTGAGCCTGCCGGAGTCGAGGTATCCGGAAACATACCAAATGTCGAGTTTTGCGGAGCGCTTCCTCGCTGAACTCCAGACGATTCCCGGCGCGCAGCAGGTGGCCTTGATTCGGGACGTGCCGTATTCCGGTGGCCGAAGCACCTCCAACTTTTACATCGAAGGGCGTCCGGAGCCGCTCGCCGGCCAAGACCCGGTGGCGCAGATGCAATTCGCCAGCGAAAACTATTTTCGCACCGCGCATATTCCTCTGGTCGAGGGCAGGGAATTTACTCCGCAAGACACGCCGACTTCCACGAAAGTGGCTATCGTCAGTGTCACACTCGTGCGCAGGTACTTTCCGGGCGAAAGCCCCATCGGCAAGCGCTTGAAAGTGGGCGGCCCGTTTAGCGCGGGCGAATGGTACACGGTCGCAGGCGTGGCCAGCGACATCCTGCATAGCTGGACGGATCGTGTGCCGCGTCCGGTGCTCTACCGCGCGATTCGGCAGACTACGCCACGCACTTTTCAAGCGGTTCTGCGGACGGAGGGCGACCCCCTGCAACTGGTCCCCGCACTGCGCGAGCGGTTGCGCCGCGTGGACGCCGCCCAGCCCATGTTCGAACTTAAAGCATGGAACCAAGTGATCCGCGATCGACTCGTGGGATTGTGGTACGTCGCCGTGCTCATGAGCGTACTTGGCGGAATCGCGCTGGCGCTCTCGACGGTCGGCGTGTATAGCGTGATGGCTTACGCCGTCAGCGAACGCACGCATGAAATCGGGGTGCGCATGGCGCTCGGCGCGCAACGCGGCGACGTTCTGCGGCTGTTCATGCGGGGTGGCATGGCGCTGATGCTGGTTGGTTTGGTGGTGGGATTGGTCGCTGCGCTGGCGCTTGGCCGGACTGTCGCTAGCCTCGTCTATGGCGTGAGTGCCTACGATTTTGGCGCGCTATTCAGCGTGTCGCTGACGCTGAGCGCGTCGGCCCTGCTGGCGTGCTATGTGCCGGCGCGGCGCGCGTCGCGCGTGGATCCGATGGTCGCGCTGCGGTACGAGTAGGCAGCCGCAAGCTCGGAGACGAAATGGAAACCCTCTGGCAGGACTTGAAATACGGCGCGCGGATGCTGCTGAAAAACCGCGGCGTCACACTCATCGCCGTGCTCACTCTGGCGCTGGGCATCGGCGCGAACACATCCATTTTTTCCATCGTGAATGCCGTCCTCTTTCGCTCGCTGCCCTATAAGGACTCCAACCAGATCGTCGTCGCCTATGTGAAAACTCGCCAGTCGCCCCGCGATTTCGTTTCTTATCCGGACTACCGGGATTGGCGCCAGCAGAGCCAATCGTTCGCCGAACTCGCCGGTTGGGTGCCACAGAGCGTCAACTGGACGGGCACCGAGCAGCCCACGCGCGTTATCGGCGCATTCGTCTCCGAGAATTTTTTTTCGATGCTCGGCGTCCAGCCAGCGATGGGACGCGACTTCCGCTCTGGTGAAACCGAGCCTGGCGCTCCGGAAAATGTTGTTGTCTTCAGCCACGCGTTCTGGCTCAACCAGCTCGGCGCGGACCCTGCGGTAGTCGGCAAGCCGTTTACGTTTAACGGCGAGGTGTTCACGGCCGCCGGCGTGATGCCCGCGGACTACCATTTCGTGTGGAGCGATAGCGACGTCTATCTGCCGCTGCACAAGTATCCCAACTTCACCACTGACCGCCTGAAAGCTGCACAGGGCGTGATTGGCCGCATGAAGCCCGGCGTGCGCCTGGAACAAGCGCAGGCGGAAATGGACACGATTGCCTCGCGGCTGGCACAGCAGTATCCGGACTCCAATGCCGGGCGCGGCGTCACGCTGGTGCGCTTCCCGGACCTCGTCGTCGAAGATTTGAAGCCGATGCTTTTCGTATTGTTCGGCGCGGTGGGATTGGTGCTGTTAATTGCCTGCGCCAACGTGGCCAATCTCTTGCTCGTGCGCGCGACGGTGCGTCAGAAGGAATTCGCGTTGCGTGCGGCATTGGGCGCGGGCCGCGCGCGGATTGCGCGGCAATTGTTGACGGAAGCGGTGTTGCTCTGGCTGATTGGCGGCGCGCTCGGATTGCTCGCCGGGCGGTGGGGCATGGACGCGCTAGCTGCGATTCGTCCCGGCGATTTGCCGCCCGGCATTTTTCTGAACATTGATGCCAACGTGCTGGCGTTCACGGCGGCCGTAACGGCGCTGACCGGAATTCTGTTTGGGCTCGCGCCGGCATTGCATTTTGCGCGGCCGGATGTGAACGAGGCGCTGAAGGAAGGCGGGCGAACCATCGGCGCCGGCAGCGGGCGCGGCCGGTTGCGCGCGGCGCTGATGATTTTCCAGGTGGCCGTGGCGCTTCTGCTGCTGGTCGGATCGGGCCTGTTGCTGAAAAGCTTCGCGCGCGTGTTGCACGTGAATCCGGGATTTAACAGTGAAAATCTTCTGACAATGGAATACCGCGTGCCGCGCAACAAATATCCCGAAGGGCCGCAGCAGTGGGCCTTCCATCAGCAAGTGGTGGAGCGCGTACGCGAGCTGCCGGGCGTGCGCTCCGTGGCGGTCATCATGGCGCTGCCGTTCAGCGGCAACGGCGGCACGGCCAACTTCGTGCTGCTGGACCGCGCCGCGCCGGAGCCGGGAAAAGAACCGCGCGCGCAAATCAACCGCGCGCATCCCGAGACGTTCCGCACGCTGGGAATTCCGCTGGTGCGCGGGCGCGTCATCAACGAGCAGGACACCGCGCAGGCTCCGCCGGTGATTGTCGTCAACCAGCTCATGGCGCGGAAATACTGGGGAAGCGACGACCCGCTCGGCAAGCAAATCAAATTTGTGCCCGGCGGAGAAGTGGCCACGATCGTCGGCGTCGTCGGCGACATCAAGCAATATATGCTCGAAGATCCCAGCGTTGCGCAAATCTGGACAGCCTACGCGCAGAACCCACACATTTTCGCCACGCTGGCCGTGCGCACTTCCGGCGATGCGATGAACATGGCCAATGCCGTGCGCTCGGCCGTGTGGACGGTGGACAAAGACCAGCCCGTCTGGAAAGTGCGCACGATGGAGATGCTGCTCGACCGCGCTGTGGGCCAGCGCCGCTTTGTTCTTCAACTTCTGGGCGCGTATTCCGGGGTGGCGTTGCTGCTCGCAGCCATCGGCATCTACGGCGTGATTGCCTACAGTTTCAGCCAGCGGACGCACGAAATCGGAATCCGCCTGGCGCTGGGCGCGCAGGCGCGGGACGTCCTCGCCATGGTCCTGCGGCAAGGGCTGCGGCTTACGCTTCTCGGCGTGGCGGCGGGATTGGTGGCTGCGTTTGCGCTGACGCGATGGATGGAGAAATTGCTCTTTGACGTGAAGGCTACGGATCCGCTGACGTATGCGGGTGTCGGAGTGCTGCTTACCGCGGTAGCGTTGGCGGCGTGCTGGGTGCCGGCGCGGCGTGCGTCGCGCGTGGATCCGATGGTCGCGCTACGGTACGAATGAAATTGCAATAAAGCAGATTCGGCTCCAAGAATCATCCGAGTGGTCTTGGAGGAGGATCACGTGGATACGCTTTTCCAAGACATCCGATTCGCGCTGCGCGTGCTGCTGCGCAGCCCGGCATTTTCGCTCGTCGCCGTCCTTTCGCTGGCGCTGGGCATCGGCGCGAACACTACGATCTTCACCGTCATCAACGGGGTGTTTCTGCGTCCGCTGCCCGTGGAGGACCCCTCCGGGCTGGTCAACATCTTCACCACGGACGAGCGCAACAAGACCGCGGAGCAGAATTTCCTGCCCACCTCGCGCCTGAATTACCTTGATTATCGCGACAAGAACCAGACCTTTTCCGGCATGGCAATGTTCGGTTTTGCCGGCCTCAACTTGACCGGCACGGCCGAGCCGGAACGTATCGGTGCGATGCTGGTTACCGGAAATTATTTCGACGTCCTCGGCGTGAAGATGGCCATGGGTCGCGGGTTTCTTCCCGAAGAGGACGCCACGCCGATTTCTGTTGTCGTGCTGAGCCACGAATTGTGGACGCG
>DASYRO010000415.1:0-2820 GCA_036004385.1 Candidatus Acidiferrales bacterium | reverse complement strand
TCGCGGTCGTCGCGGATGTAGCGGTCCATCTTCCCGCGCTTGACGCGATACAGCGGCGGCTGCGCGATGTAGATGTGCCCGCGCGCGATCAGCTCCTGCATGTGGCGGAAGAAAAACGTGAGCAGCAGCGTGCGGATGTGGCTGCCGTCCACGTCGGCGTCGGTCATGAGAATGACTTTGTGATAGCGCAGCTTGGCGGGATCGAAATCGTCCTTGCCGATACCCGTGCCCAGCGCCGTAATCATCGTGCGGATTTCTTCGTGGCCGAGCATTTTGTCGTAGCGGGCCTTTTCCACGTTGAGGATTTTGCCCTTGAGCGGCAGGATGGCCTGGTATTTGCGGTCGCGGCCCTGCTTGGCGGAGCCGCCGGCGGATTCGCCTTCGACGATGAACAGCTCGCAGCGCGCGGGGTCGCGTTCCTGGCAGTCGGCGAGTTTTCCCGGCAGGCCGCTGGAATCGAGCGCGCTCTTGCGGCGCGTCAGCTCGCGAGCCTTGCGCGCGGCTTCGCGAGCGCGCGCGGCGTCAATGCATTTGCCGATGATGCGCCGCGCTACGGTGGAGTGCTTGTCGAAATACGTCCCGAACTGGTCGTTGACCACCGATTCGACCTGGCCCTTGATGTCGCTATTGAGCTTTCCTTTGGTCTGCCCCTCGAACTGCGGCTGTGGCAACTTCACGCTGACCACGGCCACCAATCCTTCGCGCACGTCGTCGCCGGTGATGGAGACTTCTTCCTTCTGCTCCTTGAGCATGCCGAAAGATGACGCGTAGTAGTTGATGGTGCGCGTCAGCGCGGAGCGGAAGCCGGAAAGATGCGTGCCGCCGTCCACCGTATTGATGGTGTTGGCGAAAGCGAAGACGTTTTCCGTGTAGCCGTCGTTGTATTGCAGCGCGATTTCGATTTCCACGTTGTCTTTGCGGCCTTCGATGTAGATGGGCGAATCGTGCAGCGCGGTCTTGCCCTTGGTCAGGTGCTTCACAAATTCAGCAATGCCGCCGGTGAAGCGGAACTCGGCCGTTTTGTCGCTGCGCTCGTCGGTGAGCTTGATCTTCAGGCCCTTGTTAAGGAAGGCCAGCTCGCGCAGGCGCTGCGAAAGCAGGTCGAAGGAGTAATTCACCTTGTCGAAGATTTTTCCATCGGGATGGAACGTGACTTTCGTGCCCGTACGGCGCGTTTTGCCGGTAGCCTTGAGCTTGCTCGTGGGCTTGCCGCATTCGTAGGATTGCTCGTACACCTCACCGTCGCGGCAAATTTCCAGGTCCAGCCAATCGGAGAGCGCGTTGACCACGGATACGCCGACGCCGTGCAGCCCGCCGGAAACTTTGTACGATTCGCTGTCGAACTTTCCGCCGGCGTGGAGCACGGTCATCACCACTTCCGCGGCGGGCTTTTTTTCCGTGGCGTGCATGTCCACGGGAATGCCGCGGCCGTTGTCGGTGACGGTGACGCTGTTGTCGTCGTGGACGATGACTTCGATTTCGTCGCAGAAGCCGGCCAGCGCTTCGTCCACGGAGTTGTCCACCACTTCCCAGACGAGGTGGTGCAAGCCCATCTCGCCGGTCGAGCCGATGTACATGGCGGGACGCTTGCGCACCGCTTCCAGCCCGCCGAGCACTTTGATGGAAGTCGCGTCGTACTTGTGGCCCTGCTTGATCGTTTCTTTATCGCCCATGGTTCACCCTTGAAAACACTTTGCGGAAGCTCGTCCAGGCGGACGATTTGCGACTGCTTAGCGGTTGTACTGAATACTTTCTGAAGCGCACTCGTTTTACCCTGTGTCCCGATACGATAGATCGGGATCGAAGGGTCCTTTGCTTCATCCTCCCGGCGACGTGCCGGGATGGCGAAGGCTGCGTTCGTTCGGGAAGGCGCTGCGTTCTGCTCTGGCGCAAGCAGATGGGTCGTTCCCATCCAGTCCGCACGTCGCGGACGCGGCAGGAACTTGTGCTGAAGCCCTTGCAGCCGCGCACCCGATCGTAGTGCCAATCGGGAGGATCTCGAGGCCCAACAACGGATGCTATTTTAGCCTAAAAATGGGCCTGTTCTCAAGCAGTTTCCGAACTCTTTGTGCTCAATTAAATGCTTTCGATTCTGTCGCTTATGGGTGGTTCGCGAACGCCGGAAACGCTCCAATCGCACGGCCCGAAAAAGGACTCTTTCAAAACCGAAAAGTGTACTGAAATTTGGTCGAAAGTTTGCTGTCCGCGGGCGAAAAATGGAAGCCGCCGCGCGCGTCCTGCTGCCAGCCCTGGCTGAAAACCAGAAATAAATCGTTGCCCGGGCGCAGGATCCAGCGCACGCGGCTTTGCCAGCCCAGATTTTGCGACTCGTTGTCGAATTGCATGAGATTGGAAAACGAAAGCAACGGCGAGGCGGAATAGTCGGCGCGAAAAATGTAAATGCGCGCGACGAAGTTGCCTTGCGGCAGCCGCGCGAAGGTTTGCTCCGTGTCCAACCGGAACTGCAAGTACGGCGCGATCTTGTACTGCACGGAAAATTCCACCTGATCGCCGCGGCCGGACCAGTACGCGCCAAACCACCACGTGCCGTCCACTTTCCAGCGCCGCTTGGAAGCCGTGCCGAACTCCCCGCGCCAGCGCGTGAAGCGGTAATCCCCCGGCGGCAGAATCACGCCGGTTGAAATTTCAAATGGCGCGAAGAGCCGCTCGAACTGTGGCGCGTAGTTGAACTCGATGCGGTCGCCGGAATTAAACGTCCAGTTGATAGGCGCGGTGAACAGGCGCCAGCTTTCCGTCCGCTCCAAGCTAATGCGCGTGTACTTCCTGAAGAAGAATTCATGGAACATTTGCCGCACGTTC
>DASYRO010000414.1:0-5169 GCA_036004385.1 Candidatus Acidiferrales bacterium | reverse complement strand
TCCCGTGACCATTTCCGTCACGGGATGCTCCACCTGCAAGCGCGTGTTCATTTCCAGAAAATAAAAATGTTTCCGGTCGTCCACGAGGAATTCCAGCGTGCCCGCGTTTGTGTAGCCTCCCGCGCGCGCCAGGCGCACGGCTGCCTCACCCATGCGCTGACGCATCGCTGCGTCCACAATGGGCGACGGCGCTTCCTCAATCACTTTCTGGTACCGCCGCTGGATGGAGCACTCGCGCTCGCCCAGATACACCGCGTTGCCGTGATGGTCAGCGATCACCTGAATTTCGATGTGCCGCGCGCGCGCCAGATATTTTTCCAGGTACAGCCGCTCATCGCCGAACGCATTGGCCGCTTCGCTGCCGGCATCGCGCCACGCCGCGGCCAATTCCGGGTCATTCAACACGAGGCGCATGCCTTTTCCGCCGCCGCCCGCGACCGCTTTCAGCAGCACCGGATAGCCCATTTCGCGCGCGATGCGCGTCGCGTCGTCGAGCTTGGCAATCGGATCGAGCGTACCCGGCACGGTGGGCACATCCGCACGCTTCGCCAGATTTCGCGCCGCAGTTTTCGAGCCCATTTGCTCCATCGCTTCCGCGGTTGGCCCGATGAACACGACGTTCGCCGCCGCGCAGGCGCGCGGAAGCTGCGGATTTTCCGCCAGAAATCCGTAGCCGGGGTGCAGCGCGTCGCAGCCCGCACGGTGCGCCACGTCGAGCAGTTTGTCCATGCGCAGATAACTTTCCCGCGAAGCCGCCGGCCCGATGGCGTGGGCCTCATCCGCCAGGCGCACGTGCATCGCCGCGCGGTCCACGTCGCTGTACACCGCCACGCTGGCAATGCCCAGTTCGCGGCACGCGCGCACAATGCGCACGGCGATTTCTCCCCGGTTGGCTATGAGAATTTTATTGAACATCGGAGCGTCGTACCGCCGGCATCTTGCCGGCGCTTTTGATTTTGTAGCGGCGGTCCGAGGCGTGTGGTCGGAGCTGCGCTACACGGCGAGCGCAAATCATAGCACAGCAATCATGACGCGCTTCTGTAGGGACGCAGCATGCCGCGCCCAAGTGGAGTGCGGCGGGTTGCTCGCCCAGAGCGCAAGCGAAGGGACGCCGCTTTGCTTTTGTTCGTCATTCCGAGCGAAGCGAGGAATCTGCTTTTCGTTTTTTAGCGATGCGGCGATTGTCTTCCTGCACAAGCCGAAACGCATCCGCCAAATTCCGCAGCGTCGAGGCGACCGTGCGCCCCTGCGTGTTCACGCCGGGAATCCCCTTGATGTAGCCGATGTACCAACCTCCATGCTCTTCAATGACGGCAGTAAGCTTGCGCTTCATCGTGAGACCCAAAATCATCTTAGCAAGCAGAATGCTGGCCGTGGGCCCTCGCTGCCTGCTACGGAGCGGGTGAAGCCGCACCGCCAGTTACCTGGCGGATGGTCTCCCAGGCAAAACAGTGCAGCGGGCCGACTTCTTGTTCCCAGAACAGCTGAAATCTAAACGCGCGTCCTTCCAATTTCGCTCTCACATCTGTCGAAACTCTTCGCGACGCGCTTCCTGGGAGCTCGTCCAACAGCCGAGTTTCCAACACGAAAACACTTTTTTCACGAAGGCGTGAGTGATGCTTTTGAAGGTAGTCAGCCATGGTCTTATCGGTCAGGTAAAGAACGATCGCGCTGTCGGCAGAGTGAAGTCCTGCGCGAAAAAGATCTTTAAGAAGGTTTCCGAACCGATTTGTGTCATTCAACTGGCTTCCGTAGGCAGTTTTCCTATCGAACTTGACTTCAATCCAAATCGAGCTCGATTCAAGCGCAACACGAACGTCAACCGCTTTTTGCATCCCCTTTGGTTTCTTCAAGGCGACGTGCGGCACCTCCATCTCGATCAGGTGAGCAGGGATCCCTGCCAACTCGAAACCTGCGGCGAGGAAGAAGCAAATAGTATCTTCGCTGAGCGAGTACGGCTGGAATCCCACACCCTGCAGGACAATTCGCCGTCCTAATATCGCCGTGAAGTTTTCGAGAGCAGAAGCACTGATCATTTCGAAAGAACCAACGGCCTTTCAAAGAGGAATATTCCCATGTTTTTTCTTCGGATTTGTATCGCGCTTATTTTCCAGCGCGCGCAGCGCAGCGATTAATTTCGGACGCGTCTGCGAAGGCTCAATCACCGCGTCGATGTATCCGCGTTCCGCTGACACATACGGGTTCGCGAAGCGCTGGCGGAACTCCGCGATTTTTTCCTGGCGCAATTTTTCGCGCTGCGCTTCCGGCGTTTTTTCGAGCTCGCGCCGGTACACGATATTGACCGCGCCTTCCGGGCCCATCACCGCGATTTCCGCCGTGGGCCACGCGTAGTTCGTATCCGTGCGGATGTGTTTCGACGCCATAACGCAATAGGCGCCACCGTAGGCCTTGCGCGTAATCACGGTGATTTTCGGCACGGTCGCTTCGGCAAACGCGAACAGCAGCTTGGCGCCGTGCTTGATGATGCCCCCGAATTCCTGCTGCGTGCCGGGCAAAAACCCGGGCACGTCTTCGAAGGTAATCAGCGGAATATTGAACGCGTCGCAGAAGCGCACAAAGCGCGCGCCCTTCACCGACGCGTTGATGTCCAGGCATCCCGCCAGCACGGCGGGCTGGTTGGCGACGGTGCCCACCGGCCGCCCGTCGAGCCGCGCGAAACCCACGACGATATTTTTCGCAAAATGCTCGTGTACTTCGAAAAAATAATTTTCGTCCACCACGGCGGTGATGACGTCCTTGATGTCGTAGGGCAGCATGGGGTCTACGGGCACGATGGAGTTCAAGCTCTGGTCGGCGCGATCGGCGGGATCGGAGGCCGCGCGGCGCGGCGGATCTTCCATATTGTTCGAGGGCAAAAAGCTGAGCAGCTCGCGGATCATGGCCAGGCAATCGGCATCGTCGCGGGCCACGAAGTGCGCCACGCCGCTCGTGGCGTTGTGCGTCATCGCGCCGCCCAGCTCGTGCTTGGACACTTCCTCGTGGGTCACGGTCTTAATCACGTCGGGCCCGGTGACGAACATGTACGACGTTTCTTTGGTCATCAGAATAAAATCGGTAATCGCCGGCGAATACACCGCGCCGCCCGCGCACGGCCCCAAGATGGCGCTGATTTGCGGCACGACGCCGCTAGACAATGTGTTGCGCAAAAAAATATCCGCGTAGCCCGCCAGCGACATCACGCCTTCCTGAATGCGCGCGCCGCCGCTGTCATTGAGTCCAATTACCGGCGCGCCGTTGCGCATGGCCAGGTCCATCACCTTGCAAATTTTCAGCGCGTTCGATTCCGAAAGCGATCCGCCGAAGACGGTAAAATCCTGCGCGAAGACGTACACCAGCCGCCCATCAATGCGTCCGAAGCCGGTGACAAATCCATCGCCCACTGGTTTCTGCTCTTCCATGCCGAAATCCGTGCAGTGGTGCGTGACGAATTTATCGAGTTCCTCGAACGTGCCTTCATCGAGCAGCAACGCGATGCGCTCGCGCGCGGTCATCTTGCCCTGCTTGTGTTCGCGCTCGCGACGCTCCGGCCCGCCGCCCTCTTCGGCCAGCGCGTCGCGCTTGCGGAGTTCTTCCATCTGATCGCGCGCCTTCGAATTCACTTTTTCTTCGGGAGACATGCGAGCCACCTCGCGTCGTGTCGCAGTTCGACCCGTAGCGTGCCATAGCGAGTGGACAGTGTCCAGCCAGCCGCGAAGCGAGAGAGGAAATGAGGAAGAGAGGACGAGAGGAAGGAGGAAGGGAGGAATGATGGAATGATGGAAAGATTGCTTGATAGCGAAGAGCTGTTCAGGATTGCGGATTGGAAGAGTTCGGGGAGCTGCGGAACAATCGCACGATGAGATGGGTTGAGAAATACGTCGCGCCAACCAGCAGCAATACGCCGAGCACCAGCGTAGTCACGACGGCGCCGGCGCGCACCAGCGGCATCTGAATCTTTTCGATGCGCACGGCGACAAAGTGCAGCAGAAACACGACCACCAGCAGCGTGACTGTTCCCGCCAGGATTGAGAGCAGAAGAATGAGCTTGCGTATCAAGGCTTATCCAGCCACTGGCCACTCAAAGGGTGCCGAGAAGCCATTGCGCTGTCATTCTGAGCGAGCGAAGCGAGCGAAGAATCCGGTAGTTGAGATCCTTCGCTTCGCTCAGGATGACAACCGAAGAGACTTTTTTCCAGCAGCCTGTTATCACCGGTCACCGCCCTTAATGCACTCCCGACCAGTTGTCCGCGACGAGAATGGAATTTCCGGGATTCGCGGGGTCGTATTTCACGCTGACGGGAAGGCCGGTGACGATGCGTTCCAGGCAGGCGCGCTGCTCCAGGCCGGTGATGTCCTGCGCGGTCTGGTAGGTGACGCCGGAAATCGAATAGCTGTACACGATGACGTTGCGCGGCGTGCCGTTGGACGCGCCAGGAGCGGGCGCGGCGCGTTTCGGTCCGGCGTACAAGTCTCCCGAAGAAGTTTCGCGGATTTCCAGCACTTCGCCTTCGACGATGCGTCCGACCTGGTTGACGTGTGCGCGGCGCCGGCGTTCGATTTCCTGCGGGTCGCGTGGACGCCGACGCCACCAGACGACAATGCCTGCCGCAACCAGCAGGACGCCGGCTGCAACCGCCAGGGCCACGCGCCAATCCATGCCCGTTAAGAAGTTCAACTCCCCGTCTTCCGCGCGCCAGCCGGCTCGACGATTTCGCCGAGCGTTGCGCGCGCCTTCTCCCAATCTTTCAGGAAATTTTCCAGCCCGCGGTCGGTGAGCGGGTGCTTGAAGAGCTGCTCGAACACTTTGAACGGCATGGTGGCGATGTGCGCGCCGGCCTTGGCCGCTTCCACGACGTGCAATGGATGCCGCAGGCTCGCCGCCAGCACCTGCGTTTCGAAATTGTAATTCTTATAAATGGTCATAATTTCGCGCAGGATGGCCATGCCGTCGTGAGAAATATCGTCCAGCCGGCCGAGGAACGGGCTGACAAAATACGCGCCGGCCTTCGCGCACAGCAGCGCTTGCGAGGGTGAAAAGACCAGCGTCATGTTCACGCGGATGCCTTCGTGGGAAAGCGTGTGGCAGCCATGAATGCCTTCGGGAATGGTGGGCAGCTTGACCACGACGTTGGGATGCCACGTGGCCGCTTCGCGCCCTTCGCGCAGCAT
>DASYRO010000413.1:0-6069 GCA_036004385.1 Candidatus Acidiferrales bacterium | reverse complement strand
CCTGGCGCCGCCGGGCCATCGCCGCGGAATGTACGGCCATCTACTGGCATTTTCTCGACGGGCTTTGGATTTTTCTGCTGTTTTTGTTGAGCTTCGGGAAGTGAACATGGCGGGCCCTTCGGCAGCCCTCAGGGCAGGCTGAAGCCCGCCCCTACAAACGGAGTGAAACGTGACCGATTCGCATAGCGACGTGCTCGTTGAATCCGCATGGTCGGGCGGAGGATCGCCGTTCGCCATCGGCTCCAAGAAACTGGGGATGTGGCTGTTCATCGCCTCGGATACGTTGACCTTCGCGGCGCTGCTGCTCACCTACAGCTACTCGCGCATGACCAATCCTAACTGGCCCAAGCCGTTCCCCATTGTTCCCGCCATCGTGTTTTCGACGATCATGACCATAGTGCTGCTGGGCAGCAGCTTGACGATGGTCATGGGCGTGGCCGCCGCGCACCGCGGCAACCGCGCCTCCACCGTGAAGTGGATGCTGGCCACCATGCTCGGCGGGGCGATCTTCTGCGGACTGCACTTCACGGAATGGATGCACTTGATCGCTGAGGAGCTGAGGCCCTTCTCCAATAAATTCGGGCCCGGCGGCACGGCCGGCGCTCCGCTCTTCGGCGCCACGTTTTTCGGCATCACCGGCTTGCACATGACGCACGTGGCCATCGGCGTGATTTATCTGGGCATCGTGGCTACCGGATTCGGCCGTGGGAAGTTTTCTTCCGAAGACGTCGAGGTCAGCGGACTGTACTGGCACTTCGTGGACCTGGTGTGGATGTTTGTCTTCCCGATGATTTACCTGATGTCGGTGAAGTACTGAGCGAACGAAATCCGAAGGAGCGCAGCGCTAATGAGCTCTCATTCTTCTGACGCGCAGCAGCACGCCGGCAGCACGAAATTATTCGTGTGGGTGTGGGTCTGGCTGGTGGTCATCACCGGCGTGGAAGTCTACCTGGCCTACGAGCACCTGAATCCCAGGACCATGTTGCTGTTACTAATCAGCCTGTCGGTAGTCAAGGCCGGCCTGATTATGTCCTACTTCATGCACTTGCGCTTTGAACGAGCCAGCCTGGTGTGGACGCTGATTCCGGCCGTGATTTTTTGCATCGCCATGCTGACGATGATTTTTGCGGACGGCGAGCGCTTGCGCGACGCGCGGGAGGCGCCGCAGGAAATCGCTCTGCCGAAGTAGAAGTAACGGACGGCCATACGAAATTCGAAAAGCGAAAAACGGAAGATCGCAAATGAGCACGACCCGCACAATTCGTTTCGCCGGAGCGCTCGTTGTGCTTGCGCTCATTCTTATGCTGGCGCCGGGGGCTTCCGCGCAATGCGCCATGTGTGCTAACGCTGCGGCGGCGCAGCAGGCCGAAGCCCGCAGGGCGCTCAACATGGGCATTGCCGCGCTGGTCACGCCTGTGTTTCTGTTAATTGGAGGTTTCGTTCTTCTTTCCTACCAGCGCCGCAATCCTCCCGACGATCCTTCCGACGAATTCTCCGGCGCTGTCGCTTCGCAGGCGACGATGGTGAACTTGTCTCTCGATACGCCAACAGATGCATCGCGCTCGTCCGTGGCGACGAAATACGACGGAATCACATAGTTAGTTGTTGGGAAACACTGGTAGGCACGGTTCAGAGACGCTTACCGACGGAGAGTTCTCAAGCCGCGCGGCGCTTGTCGGAGGGAGTCGAGACAGGTTCTTCGCGATAGTTGGCCCGAAACGTTTCGATCGCCGACTGCACGATCATCCGGCATTCCTTGCAGTGGCCAAAGTGCCAGCGCATGCGTTGCGCGTTGGCCACGTCAAGATTTCCCTCTAGGTAGTCGCCCAGAAATCGCCTGACTTCGACACATCTTAATTCGGCAACTTGCAACATAGTTTTAGTCCCCCAACACATAACTCTCGGGCATCTTGGAGTCCATTCCCAAACCACAGTGCCGTAGCCTCTAAATTCCTTCTATTGAATTGGTTGGAAGGGTGTCGCGCGCAGTGGTGAAGGAGGCTAGTACCAGCGCGGGAAGGGAAACTTTACCGTTTCGGAGACTTTCTTCTATACCCTCGGCGGGCCAAAGGATGCTGCTTTATCCCTCACCGGGTTACCTGCCGCGGCCATGGCGATGGCGTCATGAACAAACCGCTTCCGCCCTTGCAGGTAGTAGGCGAGGCCCACGAAGCTGACAAGAATGGTTAACAGTCGCCAGCCGAGCAGCGCCTCCGCCCCGCCGGTCAAACCCGCGAGCAGGAACAGCCGATCGAAGGCTGCTTCTCCGACGCCGAGGCCTCCCGGCGTCACAGGGAACACGTTAATCGCGAAACCGATGGGAATCACGACGCACATTTTCCACGCAAACTGATCCGGATGCGTGGCCAGAGATGACAGCATGGCCACACTGCCTGCTGTCACATGTGCGAGCAAGGAGATGCCCACGGCCACGGCGAGTGGCGCAGGATGCGCGCGGTAAGCATGCACGGTGTCGTAGATAATTCCGAGGTATCTCCCCAACGGCATCTTGCGGATGGCCCAGTCCACTGGCGGGCTCTTGCGGATGCGCTCCGAAAAGCAAGCCAGCGCGGCAATGACCGTGCCGCCGGCCACGCCTCCGGCCAGCCACAGAACGGCGCGCAGCGTGGGAGAGCTTGCGACGAGTCCCGGAAAGAGCGGCGCCAGCGACAGCGGCAGAAGCATCAGTGCAAACATCCCCGTCAGGCGGTCCAGTATCATGATCGTGCCCACCTCGACGCGCCGGCCGGGATTGTCCTCCGCGGCATAATAGATTTTTACGAGATCGCCTCCGGTTGAACCGGGCAGGCAGGAGTTAAAGAAGATTCCGATCATGGTCAGGCGAAACGCGGACATCATCGGCAGGTGAAAGCCGCGAGGGTCGAGCAGCACACGCAGGCGCCAGCCAAGCAGCGCCGCGTCCATGAACAGCAGCGCGATGGCCGCCAGCGCAATGCCCCAATGCGTCGCCAGGCCGGCCATCGCCGCAAGGTTGATGGCCCCGGAGCGCCACAAGTAAACCACGATGGCGATGCCGATCCCTGTGCGCAATACGCCGGAAAGGAATTGCTTCGCGCCTTTCATGGACAAGAACTTTCGCGCAGCGCCGCGGCCAGGGCTTCGACGACGCGCTCCACCTGCGCGTGCTGCAGCTCGGGATACATCGGCAGAGAGAGAACTTCATTTGCCGCGCGCTCCGCTTCCGGAAAATCCCCGGCCTTATGGCCGAGCGCGGAAAAGACGGGCTGAAGAGGCAGGGGAACCGGGTAGTACACCGTCGAAGCGATGCCGCGCGCAGCTAATTCTTTCTGCACAGAATCGCGGCGCGCCGCGCCGCCGGCGATGCGGACTGTGTATTGATGATAGACGTGCTCGCAGCCCGGAGCGCGTGCAGGAAGCGTGACGTCCGGCAAATTCTTCAGCAGAACGTCGTATCGTGCCGCGTGCGCCTGCCGCGCCGCCCTCCATCTATCGACGTGGCGCAGCTTCACGCGCAGGACCGCAGCCTGGATTTCGTCCAACCGGCTGTTCCAGCCCTGCTCCTCGCTGAGATAGCGGTTCGCGCCCGTGCCGTGGAAGCGGAGGGAGCGCAGGCGCGCATTCAGATCGGCGGAGTTGGTCAGAATCATTCCGCCGTCGCCGTAGCCGCCGAGGTTTTTTGTCGGGAAAAAACTGAGCGTGCCCATGGTCCCCATCGTGCCTGTGGAGCGCCCCTTGTACTTTGCGCCGATGGCCTGCGCGTTGTCTTCGATGACGCGCAGCTTGCGGTCTGCGGCCAGCGCCAGAATGGGATCCATGCCCGCAGACTGGCCGAACAGGTGCACGGGCACGATGGCCTTGGTCCGCGAAGTGATGCGCGGTTCGATGAGCGCGGGATTGATATTGAACGTGCCGGGAAGAATGTCGGCGAAGAGAGGCTTGGCGCCGAGCAAGCTCACACTATCGGCCGTGGCAATGTAGGTGAAGGCGGGCACGATCACTTCGTCGCCCGAGCCGACGCCCGCGGCGTGCAGCGCGAGAATGAGTGCGTCGGTCCCAGACGCCACGCCGACGGCAAACTGCGCTCCACAATAACGGGCAAGCTCTTCTTCCAGTGCTTGGCCCTGCCGGCCGAGGATGAATTGCTGCGCGTCCAGCACCTCGTCGAGCGCGGCGCGGATTTCTTCGCGCAGCGCGGCGTACTGCGCGCGCAGATCGAGCATGGGGACGGGCTCTTGCGCGGTTTTTGATTTTGCGTCGTTCATGGGCGACCGTTCAGCAACGCACAGGACCAGCGCCAAAACTGTAATGGCAACCGCGCGGAAAAACAAATCGCCCGGCTCCACCTGCGCGGAACCGGGCGAAGGGCGCAGCACATCAGCAGCTACTTCGTCGCGTCTTTCTTATGCAGCCCGGTGCAGAGAGTGACCGCGCCGGTTGGGTCCACTGCGCTCGAGCCTTCTTCGATGTACTGGATAACGCCTTGCTTGTCCACGACGAACGTGGTGCGGTTGGCGAATTGAGTCTGCGGATTCAGCACGCCGTAGGCCTTGCTGACTTCCAGGTCCACGTCGCTCAGCAGCGGATACGAGAGGTTCAGAGCCTTGGCGAAGTTGCGGTTGCGCGTCGCGGTATCCACGCTGATGCCGAAGACTTGCGCGTTGCTGTCGGTCAATTTGGCGATACCATCCTGGTACGCCTTCATCTCCTTCGTTCAACCGCCGGTGAACGCGAGCACGTAAAACGCCAGCACGACGTTTTTTTTGCCGCGATAGGAGCTCAGCTTCACGGTCTTGCCGTTATTGTCTTTCAGTTTGAAGTCCGGGGCTTTGTCGCCGACTTTCAAGTTCGTGTGAGCAACGGCAGGCTGCTGCTGTTGTTGCTGCTGCGCGCCCGCCGGCAATGCAAGCAAGAGCGCGAGAGCGCAAATCGTCAGCGCGAATCGTTTCATGGCTAGCTCCAATGCGCGAGATGGGCCTGAGTACCAGAGGCACATTATATTCGGTTTGTCCGTGAAAAAATAAGATGTTTTTACGAGCGATCGCGGGAGCTGGCCACCGACCGCGCCGTCTTCGATGGAGGTTCGACAGAACAAGCGTCGGAGCGGCAGCGCGGAGGCGAGCCGGGAAGCCGGTAGCGGTTGCGCGCGACCCAACGATAAAGCTTTGGGCCGGAATTGCGAAAGAGACCGGACCCCAGCAGCGCGCCCAGCCAACTCAGCAGCGGCAACGCGCGCAGCACGGCGACCCACGCGGCAAAGCCGGCATGCCACATGCCGTCCGGCGCGCGCACGTGCATTTCCTGGTCGAGTTCTTCGCGCGAGAACGGTGTCTGCGCGGCCACGGCGGGGTCGTTGTAATCCAGAAACTTCAGCCGCTCGTTGGTGTCGAAGGGCTCCACGCGCGCCCGCGCCCACTGGCAGAAGGGGCAGCCGCCGTCCGTGAAGATTTCGTACAGTCTCAGCCGCGGCATGATTCCTCGTTCGAATTATACGCCGCACGTGTAAATGACGAGGTCGGGAAGTCGCGAGGTCAAGAGGTCGCGACTCGGAGAGGCCGGGGGGCGATCAGCGGAATGCCTCTGTATAATTCGCGGGTGACTTCAGCAGTCGAAAATCTTGAGCGCGAATTCGCCGCGCGACACGGATTTGCCGGCGCCGTGGCGGCGGGCTTTGGACGCACCGCGCTTCGTCTTGCGCTGGAAGCTGCGGAGGTGCGCGGCGGCGAAGTCCTCGTGCCGAATTTTGTGTGCACACAGGTCTGCGGAGCCGTGCGCCAAGCGGGCGCGACGCCGGTGTATTTTTCCGTTTCGCGCGAACTCAGGGTTGCGCCGGATGCGTTTCGGGCGGCCATCACTGCAAATACGCGCGCGGCAATCGCCGTGTACTACTTCGGCCGGCCGTTACCCTCGATGGCACTGCTGGCGCAGATTTGCCGCGAGCGGGGGATTCCGTTGATGGAAGATTGCGCACTGGCGCTGGGATGTGCCGGAGCGGGCAAACAAGGCAGCGCAGCGGTCTTTTCGTTCACGAAGAGCGACTGGTGCTGGGGCGGCGGCCTGATGGCCACGCGCGAGCCGGAGATGCTCGCG
>DASYRO010000412.1:0-2889 GCA_036004385.1 Candidatus Acidiferrales bacterium | reverse complement strand
ACAGAGGCACAGAGGGCGCAAAGAAAAACACAAATCAACGCGTTGAGTCTTCCCTCATCTGTGTTCATCTGTGGTTTCAGAGTCTTTCGCGCATCGCAAGAGTATCTCGCCACTCGCCCCTGCTGGGAAAGCGCCATCGTAAATTTTTTTTCCCCGCAACCAAGTCGCGCGCACCGCGCCGCGGAGCTCGCGCCCCGCATACGGCGTCAGCTTGTGGCGGTGATGCAATTGCTCCGGTTCGACGCGGCACGGCGCGTCGGGGTCGAACACAACAAAATCGGCATCGCGCCCCGCCGCAATCGCGCCCTTGCGCTCTTCAAGTCCCGCCAGCCGCGCCGGCCCTGCGCACATCCACTGCGCAGTTTGTTCCAAGCCGAAGCCTCGACCGCTGGCCATCGTCCACATCAGCGGCAGACTCAGTTGCAGCGAAGAGATGCCGCCCCACGCGCGCAAGAAGTCACCCGTCTCGCCGCACTTCATGGCCGGCGGACACGGCGAATGGTCCGTCGCCACCAGATCGAACAAGCCTTTGCGCAGCGCGCCCCACAGCCGCTCGCGATTTTCTTCCTCGCGGATGGGCGGCGCGCATTTGAATTGCGTCGCGCCGTCGCGGATCTCTTCCGCCTTCCAGAACAGATAGTGCGGGCAGGTCTCCACGGTGATCGCCACGCCGTCATCTTTCGCGATGCGCAGGAGCGGTAGCGCGTCGGATGAAGAAAGATGCACGATGTGCACGCGCGCGCGAAATTCTTTCGCCAGGCGGATCGCCAGCGCGATGGCCGCATTTTCCGCGTCCCGCGGGCGCGACTTCAGCCAGGTCGCATACTTTCGCGGGTCTTTGCCGGCGGTTGTAGCCATCGCCGTCTCAATCGGCCCTGGCAATTCCGCGTGCACCAGCAGTAATGCGCCAAGTTTTGCCAGCGCAGGCAACGCCGCGCGCAGGTCATGCTCAGTGACGCACGGAAATTCATCCACGCCGCTCGGCACCAGAAAACATTTGAACCCGAACACGCCGGCATCGTACAGGCTGCGCAGCTCCTCGCCATTCGTCGCGTTGACCGGCACTACACCGCCCCAGAACCCTGTATCCACAAATAATTTTCCGCGCGCAGCGTCGCATTTTTCGCGGAATGCCGCCACACTCGTTGTCGCGGGGATGCTGTTCAGCGGCATTTCGACCAGCGTCGTGATGCCGCCCGCCGCGGCGGCACGCGTCGCCGTTTCGAATCCTTCCCACTCCGCGCGCCCCGGCTCATTGATGTGCACGTGCGTATCCACGATTCCCGGCAGGACCGCAAGCTCGCCGACGTCTTCCAGCTCCGCGCCTGCTGGCACATCCTCGTAGCCGCGCACCGCTTCGATTTTTCCGTCGCGAACACAAATCGCAGCCGGCGCCACGCCATTCGGCATCACCACGCGCCGCGACCTCAATATGATTTCGGTGGCTCTCATTCGGAGGGGAAGAGTTTAGCTTCTGTGGGACAGGCTTTCCAGCCTGTCCCGTGTGCTACCGGTCGGGGATAAACCCCTCCGCGGCAGGTGCGCTGTGATCGGTCTTACCGGTGCATGTAGCGGCGCGCTTTAGCGCGGCCGAATGCTATGCTAGGATGAAAACGATAGGCACAATGCGCGGAGACGCACATGGATCCGAATCCCGCTGACGATAGAAAACTCAAAGAAGCCCTGAAGCAGGCGCTCGTGGAAATCCTTCAGGAGCGGCCGGAGCTCTTCTCCAACATTTTCGCCGAGGCCCTCGAGGACATCGCCCTGGCTCGCGCCATTCATGCCGGCGAAGCCAGCGGGGAGGTATCTCGGGAAGAGGTCATGAGACTCCTGGAGCACACACGGTGAAGGTCGTTTTCCGCGCGAGCTTTCTGCGCGACCTCGAAAATGTTTCAGACCAGCCTCTTCACGAAAGAATTAAGAGAGTTATCGAGGAAGCTGAGCGTGCCGCGGATCTGACTCAAATCCACAACCTCAAGAAATTGCGAGGGACTGCGAACTGTTACCGCGTTCGCCTGGGGTGAGTACCGTTTTGGCCTGTTGCTTAACACGGATGTGATCGTGTTTGTCCGCTTCCTTCACCGCAAAGAAGTCTACCGTTATTTTCCATAACGACGTGTCGGCTCGTCAAAATTCCAAGAACTCTGCCAAGAGATTTTGCGCCACGCGGCGCCGGTATTTGACCGTGGAGCGGAAATCGTCAATCGGCGCAATTTCTCCGTCCAAGGTCTCTTGCGCGCGTTTCACCGCTGCGGGCGTGAGCGTGCCCGCCGACTTCAGAAATTCTTCGGTCTTCACGCAACGCAGCGGCACCGGCGCGACGCTGCCGAGCGCAATGCGCACGTCGGCAACGCGGCCGTTGTCTACGCGCACCGCACCGGCAAAACAGATTTTGGAAATGGCTTGCGCGCGGCGAGTGCCAACTTTGCGGTAATAATGGCGCCATGCACCACGGGGCGGAGCAAGCGCCGCCCCTACATCCGAATTCATGCGGCGGGGCAGGCGGATGCGGGCGATCAATTCGTCTGGCGCGAGGTCCATTTGCTTGTAGCCCTTGTGAAACTGTGCGTAGGGCACCCAGCGCGCTCCGCGTGTGGAAATTAATTCCAGCTCCGCGTCGTACACCAGCAGCGCCGGTGGAGAATCCGCCGCGGGCGATGCATTGGCGATGTTTCCGGCGAGCGTGCCGCGGTTCTGCGTGGCCACGCCGCCGGTTTCCGACGCCGCGCGGCAGAGCAGCGGAAATTCGCGTTGCAGTGTTGCGGACTTTTGCACTGCCGTGTACGTCGTCAGCGCGCCCAGTGTAATGTGCTCGCGCGTCTCCGAAACGCCACGCAGCTCTTTCAAGCGCCAAATGTTGAGAAATCTGCGATGCGCGAGCTTTCC
>DASYRO010000411.1:0-2055 GCA_036004385.1 Candidatus Acidiferrales bacterium | reverse complement strand
ATGCAGCAAATCTACAAGTTGGAGCTGGATGCGCGCGAGCAGGCGCCGTACCGCGTGCCGCTTTTTTATTTGCCGGAAAGCGTTGCCATGTCCGCGCGCGTAAAAAACTGGATGCCGTATCGCTGGGGCCAGTGGCGTCTGGCCGACGTCTGGCTTGCGCCCGACGAAGCTGCCGCGGCGCCACCCAAAGGACCGGAGAAGCCGTGAGTTTTCGCACGCGATTGCTGATTGCCTTCACGCTGATGGTCGTCATTGCCGTCGCCGTGGTGGCCTGGGCGGTGAGCGCGACGACGCGGAGCGCATTCGAACAACTTGATGCGCAGCGCACGCAGGCGCTCGTGGCGCAATTCCAGCAGGAATTCGCGCGCCGTGGCGCGGAGATTGTCCGCCGCGTAGACGGCGTCGCGGAAACGGAATCCACTCAGCGCATGGCGCTGAAGCTGAATCTGCCCGACGCGGACGTATCGCTCTACGTCAACGACGCCACGGGAATTTCCCGCACGCATCAGCTCGACTTCGTCGAAATCATCAACCACGACGGCGCGATCATTTCTTCCGCGCAGTGGCCGGCGCGCTTCGGATACAAAAATGACTGGATCACGCAGCCAGTGGACTGGAAAGCGCGTGGCGCGTTCCTGAAAAAGGAAGAACTGGCCGACGGCTTCGCGCTCGCGCTCGCCGCCGTGCGGCCGGTGGCCATCGGCGAGCGCAGGATCTACATTGTCGGCGGCCAGCGGCTGGACAAGGAATTCCTCGCCTCGCTGGTGCTTCCGCAGGGCATGCGCGCGATGCTCTATCGCAACCTCGAACCAAATTTTTCCGCTGCGCTGCTCACCGACGCCGCTGGCCCACTCGCTCAAGCCGAGAAACTCGCGCCGCTCATCGAGCGCGTGCGCAGCTCCGGAAGCGCTGGCGCAGGCGAAATCGAGCAGACCGTGCAGTGGACGAGCAACCCGGCGGGCGCGGAATCCGTACACGCGATTCCGCTGCGCGGGCCCGCTGGCGACCTGCTCGGCGTACTGCTGGTGGCCAGCTCGCGCCGGGGAATCGTCGTGCTTGGGAGCTTCATCCGTTCCACTGCGCTGCTCGTCGCCGGCGCCGGCATTATTCTCGGCGTCCTGCTGAGCTGGTGGGCGTCGGCACGCATCACGCGGCCTGTGCAGCAGCTTGCCTCCGGCGCGCGCGAAGTGGCCGCGGGCAACTGGCAAGCGCGTGTGGACGTACCCGCCGGCGGAGAAATCGCGGAACTCGCCCGCGCGTTCAACCGCATGACGTCGCAACTCGCCGCGCAGCGCGAACAACTGCTGCAGACCGAGCGCGTCGCTGCCTGGCGCGAGCTGGCGCGCCGGCTGGCGCACGAGCTGAAAAATCCGCTCTTCCCGCTGCAAATCACCGTGGAAAATCTGCAGCGCGCGCGCGAGCGCGGACAAGCGGAGTTCGACGAGGTGTTCCGGGAAAGCACGGATACGCTGCTGGCGGAGCTGGCGAATTTGAAAACGATCATTGGCCGCTTCAGCGACTTCGCCAAAATGCCCGCGCCGGATTTGAAGACCGTCAACGTGAATGACGTGGTGCGCAACGCCCTGCGCCCGTTTTACGCGCAGTTCACCGCCGTAGGGCGGCCAGCCATCACGCCGGAGCTGTATCTGGACGAAACTCTTCCCGCCATCGAAGCCGACCCCGACCTGCTGCACAAAGCGGTGCAGAACCTGGTGCTTAACGCGCTCGACGCCATGCCCGGCGGCGGCACGCTCACTATCCGCACGCGGCCCGCCGCATCCGGCGGCGTCGTATTCGAAATTGCGGATACCGGCGAGGGCCTGACCCGCGAAGAGTGCGAGCGGCTATTCACGCCCTACTACACGACCAAGCAGTACGGCACCGGGCTGGGCCTGGCGATCGTGCAGTCCGTGGTCAGCGACCACACTGCGAAAATCAGCGTGGAAAGCGAAGCCGGGCACGGCACGAAATTTCGCATCGAGTTTCCGCCGCGGCCGGCGAACGCCGGCCTATCCGCCCCGGAGCATGCTCCAGCGAAAACAATTTCCCAGGATG
>DASYRO010000410.1:0-12619 GCA_036004385.1 Candidatus Acidiferrales bacterium | reverse complement strand
GCGCAGGACCGGGTTGCTACTCAAGCTGAATCCGTCCTCTGGAAAATGGCGGGAGGAGAACCCGCTGACCCGGTTCGCGCGTTGCTGCACGGGTGGAGATTGTGAGGGAATCTTCACCTTAGATATTCTCAACTGTCCAATCCTCAGTCAGCAAGCCGGGAACGACGACGGCAAAGTGATCGTCGTTGCTGACCAAGATTGCATTCTGCTGGATTGCAATGGCGGCCTGCCACAAATCATTTTCGGGAATGGGCCTTCCGATTCTCCAAAGCTCCAAACGCAGATCGCTATACAGTTCGAGCGTTTTCCGGTCGGGGAAAAGAATTGTTAACCGATTCAAAAACGCATTGTAGGCGCGCAGGTTTTCCTCTCGCCTGCCAGAACGCTTGGCCCCAAATAACAGCTCGGACGCGGTAATGAACGGAACGTAGCGCAGCGCAGCGGTTTCTGCCGTTCTTGCCGTCGAACTGCGGGATGGTTTTGAAATAGGAAAATGGCGATGTTGGTGTCGAGCAGGTACTCACTCGGCATCGAGGTGCTCGAAGGCTTCTTCGATGTCGCGGATCATCTGTCCGGCTTCTTCTCTGGAGAGAATTCCGTAAAACGGACGCAAGTCTGCCGGCTGTGCTGCACGCAGGCGAGATGGCGTTCGTTTCTTCTTTGCAGTCTTCATCGGACCAAGGATAACACACGGTGCGCTTCCGGGCTCGACGCACTTGATGGTCACCCATGGCACAAACGACACGATTTGATGGGTTCTGCGGCCGGCGTGCAGATCAACTCGGTGCGGACATGGAGTTGAGGAATTCGGCGTTGGACTTGGTTTTGGTCAGGCGGCCGAGAAGCAATTCCATCGCTTCCACTGTGGAGAGCGGGCTGAGCACCTTGCGCAGCACCCAGATGCGGTTCAGTTCGTCGGCGGGAAGCAGCAGTTCGTCCTTGCGCGTGCCGGAGCGGTTGATGTCGATGGTGGGGAAGACGCGCTTGTCCACCAGGCGCCGGTCGAGGTTGATTTCCATGTTGCCGGTGCCCTTGAATTCTTCGAAGATGACGTCGTCCATGCGGCTGCCGGTGTCAATCAGCGCGGTGGCGATGATCGTGAGCGAGCCTCCCTCTTCGACATTGCGCGCGGCGGCGAAAAATCGCCGCGGGCGCTGCAACGCGTTGGCGTCAATACCACCGCTGAGGACTTTGCCGGAAGGCGGCGTGACGGCGTTGTAAGCGCGCGCCAGACGCGTGATGGAGTCCAGCAGAATCACGACGTCGCGCTTATGTTCGACCAGCCGCTTGGCTTTTTCCAGCACCATTTCCGCGACCTGAATGTGCCGCTGGGGCGGCTCGTCGAACGTCGAGCTGATGACTTCGCCCTTCACCGTGCGCTGCATGTCGGTGACTTCTTCGGGCCGCTCGTCAATCAGCAGCACGATGAGAGCGATTTCCGGGTGGTTGGTGGTGACGGAGTTGGCGATGCTTTGCAGCATCATCGTTTTTCCGGTGCGCGGCGGCGCCACAATTAGCCCGCGCTGGCCCTTGCCGATGGGGCAGAGCATGTCCAGCACGCGGCCGGTGAGATTTTCCTTGCTCGTTTCCAGGCGAACGCGCTCCTGCGGGTAGAGCGGCGTCAGGTTGTCGAAGAAAATCTTATTGCGCGCGACTTCCGGATCTTCGAAGTTGACGGCCTCCACCTTGATGAGCGCGAAGTAGCGCTCGCCGTCCTTGGGCGGACGCACCTGGCCGGAAACGGTGTCGCCGGTGCGCAAGTCAAACTTGCGGATTTGCGACGGCGAAACGTAGATGTCGTCCGGGCCGGGCAGGTAGTTGTATTCCGGCGCTCGCAGGAAGCCGAAGCCATCGGGCAGGCATTCCAGCACGCCTTCGGAAAAGATCAGGCCGTTCTTCTCCGTCTGAGCGCGCAGGATCTGAAAAATCAGCTCCTGCTTGCGCATGCCGCTGGCGCCGGGAATATTCAGCTCCTTGGCCACTTTCGCCAACTCGGTGATGTTCTTATCTTTCAGTTCTGCAAGACTGATGCTCATTTCATTGGTTCCTTCGGATTCTGCGATCGGTTTGGTCATGACCTTGTTTTCTGCACTCCGGGCAGTTGCGTAAGTAAACCGCCACAAAGGCTCCTTTTTTCCAGAATGGGTTATTCGGCCAACAGTGCGGTCCGGCGCGCGCCCGTCGGGGGGCAGGCGTGCCGAGGGACTTCAGTTGGTCAAGCTCTGGTCTTTTGCGGCCGGCGGCTCGATCGTTGCCACCTCGGGCAGCGGTGGGACGGCGGCCGTAACGAGCGGCCGTTCGAGCGCCAACTCCAGTACTTCATCCATCGTTTCTACGAAATGGATCTTCATTTCCGCCTGGATCTCCGCCGGAATATCGGCCAGATCCTTCTCGTTATCCTTGGGCAGAACCACGGTGAGCAAGCCCATGCGGTGCGCGGCCAGCAGCTTTTCCTTCACGCCGCCGATGGGCAGGACTTTGCCGCGCAAGGTGATTTCGCCGGTCATGGCCACTTCGCAGCGCACGGGAATTCTGGTCAGCGCGCTGGCAATGGACGTGGCAATGGTGATGCCGGCGGAAGGGCCGTCTTTGGGGATGGCGCCTTCGGGCACGTGCACGTGGATATCAATGTGGCGGTAAAAATCTTTCAGTAATCCGAGGGTGCCGGCGCGCGAGCGCACGTAGCTCATGGCCGCCTGCGCGGATTCCTGCATGACGTCGCCGAGCTTGCCAGTGAGCGTCAGCCGGCCTTTGCCTTCCATGATGGTCGTTTCCGTGCCCATCACCTGCCCGCCGACTTCCGTCCATGCCAGGCCCATGGCCAGGCCGGTCTCATTTTGTTTTTCGGCGAGCATGTCGCGGAACTTGATGACGCCGAGGTACTCGCCCACGTTGGCGGGCGTAATTTCGATGGCGACTTCCTTGCCTTCCTTGACCACCTTGCGGGCCACCTTGCGGCACAGGCTGGCGATTTCCCGCTCGCAATTGCGCACACCGGCCTCGCGCGTGTAATGGCGGATGATGTAACTGAGCGCGTCGTCGGTGATCACAAAATTCTTTTCCGAAAGCCCCGTGGCCTCGCGCTGCTTTTTCACCAGGAAGCGCCGGGCGATTTGCAGTTTTTCCTGCTCGGTGTAGCCCGGCAGGCGCAGGACTTCCATGCGGTCCTGCAAGGGCTGCGGGATGGTGTGCAGCACGTTCGCGGTGCAGATGAACATCACCTTGGAGAGGTCGTACTCCACGTCGAGATAATGATCGGTGAAGGCGTGGTTCAGCTCGGGATCGAGCACTTCCATCAGCGCCGCGGAGGGGTCGCCGCGGAAGTCCATGGACATCTTGTCCACTTCATCGAGCACGAAAACCGGGTTCACCGTGCCGGCTTTTTTCATCAACTGGATAATCTGTCCGGGGAGCGCGCCGATATAGGTGCGGCGATGGCCGCGGATTTCCGCCTCGTCGCGCACGCCGCCCAGCGACACGCGCACGAATTTGCGCCCTGTGGCTTTGCCGATGGACATGGCCAGCGAAGTCTTGCCCACGCCCGGCGGACCGAGGAAGCAGAGGATGGAGCCCTTCGGATTCTTCACCAGTTGCCGCACGGCCAGATACTCGATGATGCGCTCTTTAACTTTTTCCAGGCCGTAGTGGTCTTCTTCGAGGATGCGTTCGGCCAGCGCGATATCGCGAATCTCTTTGGTCTTCTTCTTCCACGGCACGGCGAGCAGCCAATCCAGATAGTTGCGCGAAACGGTGGATTCGGCGGACATCGGCGGCATCATTTCCAGCCGCTTCAGCTCGGTGACGGCTTTCTCCTTGACGTCCTTGGGCATGCCGGCGGTCTCGATTTTTTTCTTCAGGTCGTCGGTTTCGCTTTTTTCGCCGCGGCCCAGCTCTTTCTGGATGGCCTTGATTTTTTCGTTAAGGTAATACTCCCGCTGCGCGCGCTCCATCTGCCGCTTCACGCGGCCGTGGATGGTGCGGTCCACGTTCAACTTTTCGATTTCCAGCTCGAGGATGTCCGCCACGCGGTTCAAGCGGTCCAGCGGTTCGAAGATTTCCAGCAGTTCCTGCTTCTCCTCGACCGCCAGCTGGAGATTGGCGGAGATGGTGTCCGCGAGCTTGTTGGCGTCTTCGACGCGCACCGCGGCGACCATGGTGTCGTAATTCAGGCTCTGGGAGAGCTTCACGTACTGTTCGAAGAGTCCCGTCGCGCGGCTGGAGGCCTGCTCGAGCTGCGGCGAAGGCTCCGCCTTGATGGCCACCAGCTTGACCGTCGCGCGGAAGAAACCTTCGTCGGTGGTGATCTGCACGACCTTGGCGCGTTCCACGCCCTCGACGAGCACCTTGATGTTGCCGTCCGGATGACGGACGCTCTGCACGATGTTGGCGAGCGTGCCCACGGCGTAAATCTCGTTCGGCTTGGGGTCATCCACGGAGGCGTCGTGCTGCGTGGCCAGGAAAATTTTCTTGTCCCCGGCCAGCGCTTCTTCCAGCGCGCGCACGGAGGCTTCCCGGCCGACGATGAACGGCGTCATCATCTGCGGAAAGATGACCATATCGCGCACCGGCATCATGGGCACGCGTTTCACTTCTTGTTTTTCCCGTTGGAACATGGTCTCCCTGGTTACCCGGCTTTTTCGAGCAGGCTCCAATTAATCTCGCGGGTGCGAATCATCTCCGCCGTGACCACAAACTCTCGCAGCTTGCGCTGAGCGGGCAGGTGGTACATGAGGTCGAGCATGAGGTCTTCGAGGATCATGCGCAGGCCGCGGGCGCCAATCTTGCGTTTGAGCGCCTCTTCGGCAATGGATTCCAGACCCTCGTCCGTGAAGCGCAACCGTACATTCTCAAATTCAAAGAGTCTTTGATATTGACGGATGAGGGCGTTCTTCGGTTCCGTGAGAATGCGCACCAGCGCGCCCTTATCCAGATCGCTGAGCACGCCGGCGACGGGCAGGCGCCCCACGAATTCCGGAATCAGGCCGTAGCGGATCATGTCCGTCGGCTGGACCTGCTCGAGCAGTTCGATATTGCGCCGGCTGCTGGTGGCGGAGGGCGGCGCCTGGTTGCTGGTAAAGCCCAGCGCCCGCTGGCCGATGCGCCGCTCGATGATTTTTTCCAGACCCACAAACGCGCCGCCGCAGATGAACAGGATGTTGGTGGTGTCCACCGGCGTGAATTCCTGGTGCGGGTGCTTGCGTCCGCCCTGCGGAGGCACGTTGGCGACCGTGCCTTCGAGGATTTTTAGCAGTGCCTGCTGCACGCCTTCGCCGCTGACGTCGCGCGTGATCGAGGGGTTCTCGTCCTTCTTGGCGATTTTGTCGATTTCGTCGATGTAGATGATGCCTTGCTGCGTGCGGGCCACGTCGCCTTCCGCGTTTTGCAGCAGCTTTAGAATAATGTTCTCGACGTCTTCGCCCACGTATCCCGCTTCGGTGAGCGTGGTGGCGTCCACGATGGCAAAGGGCACTTCCAGCATGCGCGCCAGCGTCTGCGCCAGCAGCGTTTTGCCCGTGCCCGTCGGGCCGATGAGCAGCACGTTGGACTTGGTCAGCTCGACTTCGCCCGGCTGGCGGTTCAGGAAAATGCGCTTGTAGTGGTTGTAGACAGCGACGGCGAGTTTTTTCTTGGTCTTGTCCTGGCCGATGACGTAGCCATCGAGGAACGCCTTAATCTCCGGCGGACGCGGCAGGCGGCGGTTGGCGGAATTGGCCTGCTCGCGCTTTTCGTCCTCGAGGATCTGCCGGCACACGGTGACGCACTCGTCACAGATGTACGCGCGCGGGTAGTCGGAAGGCGAGCTGATCAGTTTTTCCACTTGCTCCTGCGTCTTGTGGCAGAACGAACAACGCAGCGATTCGTCTGGGCTGAATTTTTTCACCGGTGTGGGCGCCTCCGGCCGGAACGCATGGCAAATTTGGCTGCGGAATACGGCATCATCTTACGCCCGTTAAAATCCTTTGCGATCCTGCGCATCCATTCTGATACTAACCCTTTGGTACCGCGACGGGAGGGGTGGCGCGGTGCCGCGAGACGATTTCGTCCACCAGGCCGTACTCCTTGGCCTGCTGCGCGGTCATGATGAAGTCGCGCTCCACGTCCTTCTCGATTTTTTCGAGCGGCTGGCCGGTATGGTGGGCCATCAACTGGTTCAACACCATGCGCATGCGCAGGATTTCTTTCGCGTGGATGTCAATGTCCGTGGCCTGGCCGGAAAGTCCGCTCATCCACGGCTGGTGGATCAGGATGCGCGAGTTGGGCAGCGCGAAACGCTTTTTCGGCGCGCCGGAGCACAGCAGCAGCGCGGCGATGGAAGCCGCCTGGCCGACGCAGATTGTGACCACATCGGGCCGCACGAACTGGATCGTATCGTAGATGGCCATACCTGCCGTAATCGAGCCGCCGGGAGAATGGATGTAGAGCGAAATGTCTTTCTCCGGGTCTTCCGCTTCCAGAAACAGAAGCTGCGCCGTTACCAGATTCGCAACGTTGTCGTCAATCGGCGTGCCGATAAAAATAATGTTGTCGCGCAACAGGCGCGAATAAATATCGTAGGCGCGCTCGCCGCGGCTGGTCTGTTCGACCACCATGGGCACGAGCGTTGTGGCGCGTGGATTGCTCTCTTCAGGGTTGCTCATTGGAAAGTATGATCGCGCACTGTCTGTGCAAGCACCGTAGGTACGAGCAGGAGCCCGGCTCCGCTACGCTTTTGATTCCTTTGCCGCTGCTGTCTGGATCCGGGCGTTTCGGTAGAGCCACTCGAGCGTTTTGTCGCTTCGCAGCTTCGATTTCATCCTATCCAGCGACCCTTGCTTTGTCAAGCGAGCCCGGAACGCCTGTGCGGATTCGCCACTATGCTCGGCGAGGTGGGCGATCTCCTTTTCCAGTTCCTCTTCACTGACGTCGATGCCTTCGGCGGTGGCGATTTTGTCCAGCAGCATTTCCGCTTTGACGTCGCTCACCGCGCGCTCGCGCTGCCGTTGCCGCAGGCTGACCCAGTCCACGTTGACCGCGCGCGGGTCCACGCCTTGCCCGGCCAGCGAGCGCACCACGCGTTCCAGGCGCACATCCATTTGATGCTCGACGAGCGCCTCGGGGACCGGGAACTCATGCTTGGCGATGAGCGCTTCGATCAGTTTCTGCTCGGCCTGCTGGCGCTGGCGGTGATCGCGCTCCGCTTCCAGATTCTGACGGATTCTGGTGCGCAGCTCTTCGAGCGAAGTGGCGTCCACGTCCTTGGCGAATTCATCGTTCAGCTCAGGCAGTTTCTTTTCTTTGACGCCCATCACGTCCACCGTGTACTGGAACGTTTTGCCGCCGAGCTTGGGGTCGGGATAGTCCTGCGGATACGTGGCCTCAAAATGTTTTTTGTCGCCGGGCTGCGCGCCGCGCAGGTTCGTGTTGAACGCTTCCATCGTCTCTTCGGCGCCGATGTGGCAGAGCACGTTTTCCGCTTGGATGGGTTCGCCGCCGCCCGCGGGGACTCCGACAATCTTCAGCACGGCGTAATCGCCATCAGCCAGCGCGCGGCCCTCCACGGGCACGTACGTCGCGGCGCGGCTGCGCAATTCCTCCAGCGTCTTCTCGACGTCTTCGCCGGTCACTTCCAGCGCGTCCACTTCGATTTCGAGGTTCTTGTAATCGCCCAGCTCAAATTCCGGAAAAACTTCGAAGACCGCGCGGAACTTCACCGGCCCGGTCTCGGGAAAATCCACGTGGTCCACCTGCGGACGCGTTACTGGCACCAGCTTCTGTTCTTCGAGCGCTTTCTCGATGCGCTCGGGAATGAGCGATTGCAGCACTTCGCTCTTGATGTCTTCGGCGAAGCGGCGGCGGATGAGCGTCACCGGCGCCTTGCCCGGACGGAATCCCGGCACGCGCGCCACGCGCGCAATTTCCCGCGCGATTTTTTCCATGGACTTGGACACTTCTTCCGCGGGAATTTCCAGATCCATTTCGCGCCGGCAGCTTGCGATAGCATCAACCATTGTTAGTGGTCAGTCCTTACTGAACGGAATTGAGCCTGTGTGGAGAATGTAATGACAACAAAATAACTTAGGGCACATCGGCAGCGCGCTCCAAACATCTTCTGCTGCAATTCCCTACGAGAATCTCGGAAGGATAACAGGGCAGTCCCGATTTTTCGGGAGGCGAGCCACCCACCAACGAAGAAATTACAGTATAGAGGATGGCTCCTCAGGCGTCAATGCGATTCGGCCGCCGTGGCGCCAGCCCGACGATTCGCGCATGGCGCGGCGAACACCAAGAGGGAACCATCCGGCGCGATTCTCGTTGCTTCCGCTTCATAAACCAAGTAAATAAGTTCATCTGGAGGCTTTCATGAAACCACAGTCCGGCCCGGAGGTGTCCCTCCAGGAGAAGATCGGCAAAGAAAAGCGGCGCAGCCAGCGGCTGCTGCTGCGCATTCCCGTGGTCGTAACCCTCACCGGCAGCGACGGCAAGCCCGTCAGCGAAGCGACGCACACCGTGGTGGTGAACGCGCACGGAGCGCTCGTTCAACTCAAAACCGTCGCCGCGGAAAACCAGCGCGTGGTTCTGGAAAACAAGTCCAGCGGAGAGAGGCAGTCTTGCCGGGTCGTGTGGTTCCGCAAGGAAGACGATGCCCTGTACCACGCCGCGCTTGAATTTGTCACTCCGGCGCCCAAATTCTGGCATGTAGATTTCCCACCTGCCGACTGGCACATCCCCATGATGCGCGCGGCCACGCTGAAGGAGTTCGGCAGCCCGTTCCTTATGGAAGAAATTCCGCGCCCGGTCGTGGCCGCAGATGAGGTGCTGATAAAACTTGAAGCTTGCGGCGTGTGCCATTCCGATCTGCACATGGCCCACGGCGACTGGCCGGACGTGGCCGCAAAGATGTCCTGGCCGGCCACACTCGGGCACGAAGCCGTCGGCCGCATCGTGGAACTCGGTGCCAATGTGCGCAAGAACGCCGACGCAAATGAGATGGTGGTCGGGAAACGCGTCGGCGTGGGCTGGCTCTATTCAACGTGTGGTGACTGCGAGCACTGCCTTGACGGCGCAGAAAATGTTTGCCTGAAGCGCAAAGTGACGGGCATCGCCGCGCCCGGCGGGTTTGCCGAATTCATGCGCATCCGCGCGAGTCACGCGATTCCGATTCCTGAAAATCTCTCCTCCATCGAAGCGGCTCCGCTATTCTGCGCCGGACTCACCGTCTTTCACGCTTGCCGCAATGCTGGGTTGCGCGACGGGCAGAAAGTCGCGGTGTTCGGAATTGGCGGGCTGGGACATCTCGCGCTACAACTGGCCAAGCTTGCCGGCGCGGAAATGATTGCCGTGGACGTCAGCGAGGAAAAGCTCGCCTTCGCCAAAAAACTCGGCGCAACGCAAACCGTACATGCTGGCGATCCGGAGGCTTCGAATTCGCTGAAGGAGGGCGGCGAGCCGCATCTGGCCATCGTCACTGCGCCCGCAAAATCCGCGTACGACCTGGCCATTCGCACATTGCGCCGCCGAGGAACGCTCACCGTGGTCGGCCTGCCCAAAGAGGACCTCACATTTTTTGCGGACGACCTCGTCGTCAGCGAGCACAAAATTATTTCGTCCGCCGTAGGCACGCGCGCGGAAATGCGCGAACTGCTCGCGCTCGCCGCTGCGGGAAAAATCCGCTGCGAAGTCGAGTCATACCGCCTGGAGCAGATCAACGATGTGTTCGCGCGGATGCAGAAAGGCGAGCTGCTCGGCCGGGCCGTCATTCAATTCTAAGAAACGATATTCGATAATCGATATTCGAAATTCGGCGGCGCAGTTCTGCGATAGAGGTAATTACAGTCACGAATATCGAATTACGAATATCGAATCACCAGTCACGAAGTACCACGAATCACGAGGAAGCTTCCATGCACAATGGCATCCGCGAATTGCTCCGCCTGCTCGACGAAGGCTACGATCACACAACCTGGCACGGCCCCAACCTGCGCGCCGCGGTTTCACGCGTGTCCGTAAAAGAAGCGCTGCGGCGGCCGGGCAGCAAGCGCCACAACATCTGGGAAGTGACCGTGCACGCTGCGTACTGGAAATACGCGGTGCGCCGCAGGCTGCTCGGCGAAAAGCGCAGGTCGTTTGCGCTGAAAGGAAGCAACTGGTTCCTATCTCCCGCCACAGCAAGCGAGAAGGATTGGCGCGGCGTGCTGGCGCTGCTCGCAGACGAGCATCGCAAACTGCACGCAGCGGTGGCGGGCGTTTCTCCGGGAAGACTCGGCAGGAGAATGCCCAAGGGGAAGTGGACGGTGGCGCAGACCATCACCGGCGTGGCGTTCCATGACGTTTACCACGCCGGCCAAATTCAATTGCTCAAGAGGTTGGTGAAGCGGTAGAGACAACTCACTATGCTGCGCGGCGGCGCAGCCACACGCCAACCAGGCCGCTGCTCAGTAGAAGAAGCGACGTAGGCTCCGGAACTTGCGAGGTGGGGATTTCGGACGTCGGGCGCAGGTTCAGCGGATTGGCCGTGCCGCTGATGTCCACCAGCACGCCCGTGGCTCCCGTGTCGTTGTAGACGATAAATTGCAGCGTGTTGATGCCGGGCACAAAGCCGCTGGAAATCGTGAAAGGCACCAGTCCGGCTTCGCCGGAACCATTTGGCGAGAAAATTCCGAGGCTCACGCCGTTTAATACAATGTCCACTCCCGCGTTGTCCGTGGCCCATCCACCAAGCAGGACAGCGCTGGCCGGGTCGAGACCTGTGAGGTCGAACGTCGTCGTGTAAATGTAATTGCCGGCACCGAAAGGATACGCGAGGCTGTCGCGCGGGCCGATCCATCGCGCATTCGACGTTTCCGGAATCCAACTGGTGAACGGGTACACGCCCGGCGTGAGCGCCACATACGCTTCGGGGCCGTTGAAGACGTTGTCCGCGCCGGACGTAATCACGTAGTGCGGATCCACCGTGGCGTTGCCCGCAAGTCCGCCGCCCACGGCGACGCCCGTGCTGAACACCGGGATCGTATCGGCCTGCACCGGCACGACCGCGGCCAGCAGCAGCGCGCCGAGCACGAATGCGATTCGCTTCATCATTATTGCTCTCCTTGACTCTCAGATCCCGGATGCGTTCCGTTTCCTCAGTACACTGAGAGTTTCCGCATATGGATTAAGCACTTGCGATGCCACGCAGCGAATCCTTCGAGTGGTCTGCGATCTCCTCGCGAGTGTTCGCAATGCAATTTCGGGAAAATTATTTTTTGGGAGGAAGGTACTAGTCCTCGCGCGGGGGAAGGATTGCTTTCATGAAAAGTTTTTCACAAGCTCGAAGTCTTCCCAAATCGGGCGACGCATCTTGCCCAAAATGAAATGCGCGCAGATTTTTTCCCACGCACTCGGAGGCTGGACAACAGCAAAGCCGCTAAAACACTGGCTCCTCAAACTACGTTTCCCTGCGGCCCGGATCTTTCAATTTTCGCTTCAGCTCTTGCAAGGCTTCTAACTCGGGGATCGCCGCCAGATCTCGCGGCCGCCCCGCCGCGCGTTTTGCGCGAATCAGGGCTTCGACAGAAAGCACCAAACACCTGCGCCCAAATAACTCGCCCTCGTCAGAAGATGCCCGCGCAGCTTGATAATCGCCGATTCCTGCGACTTCACCGAGCAAGTCGAGGTTGCCGTAGTCAGTGATCAATGTGAAGTTCAGACCCTTCAGCACAGTCTCTGCATCCAGGCGAAAGGGCAGGCCTTCGGGCACGCCGCGAAGACGGGGATGGATAGTCTGTAGAACCTCGGTCATGCGTTCTACGTTTGCGCGAGCGCGGTTGTAGCAGATATCGAGGTCGCGAGTCAGCACCGCGGAGCCCTGCGCATACATCGCCACGCCGCCGATAACCACGAAGTCAATCTCGTGATCCAGCAGGAAGATCAGCGTCTTTTCAAAGTCCATAGAGTCACTTGAACGCGGAACGAAGTTCGTCGAGGAATCGTTGCGCCCGGTCGAGTTCGCGGATGCGCTCGGTCGGCGATTTGAACAAATTGTCCAGCAGGAGAGTCAGATCCACTCCGTACTCCTTCGCCTCGGCCAGTTTGCTGCCGGGCGGAGGATTGGTTACCAACTCGACGGCTAGATCGCGGAGCGAATTGCTCATGGTGGTCAATCCAGATTGACACAACGCGGCAATTGATGCCACTTGTGGTTCGATCAAAACACTGGCTCCGCGAGCTTCGCCAAAATTACCGCGGATGCTTTTTCCACGTCGGCGTGCAGCGAATTGCCGTGCGCGTCCATGGTGACGATGGCCGGAAAATCTTTCACGCGGATGCGCCACATGGCTTCCGGCGTGCCGAGATCGAGCAATTCGACGCCAAGAACGTCCGTGATGCACCGCGCATAGTATTGCGCCGCGCCGCCGATGGCGTTCAGATAAACCGCGCCATGTTCTTTTAACGCGGCCAGCGTCTTCGAGCCCATGCCGCCCTTGCCCATCACCGCGCGCACGCCGAAGCGCTTGATGACTTCGTGCTCGTACGGTTCTTCGCGGATGCTGGTCGTGGGTCCGGCGGCGGTCATGCGGTAGCTGCCGTTTTCTTTCATCACCACCGGCCCGCAGTGATAGAGCACGGCGCCGCGCAGGCTCATCGGCGAGTCGTGGTGCAT
>DASYRO010000409.1:0-1755 GCA_036004385.1 Candidatus Acidiferrales bacterium | reverse complement strand
TTTCGAGGGGAACAGCTTCGTCCAGGAATGCGTTCTGTGCCCGCAAATGCTTGGTTGCAGGGCTCCAAGATCGACGACACGAAACGAATTTTGGAGGATTCGCTGCCGATGCCAACATACAACTCCGTGCTCACGCTCCTGTGGATTGACAAGGACATCGACCAACAGGTGACGGGCATGGGGGATGCCGAAGACGAGTTCGACGCGGAGCAAAAGGCCTCCGATGCTCGATGGTCTTGGAATCGGTATCCCCGTTGACGGACCACACTTCCCCTTCTTTCAAAACCTCGCGAATGATAAGCACGCCTGGTTCCCGACGGTTCATTCCCGTTTACCGTTCTTGATTCTTTCTTTCGTGTGTTAGCATCCCTCGTTAACTAACCGCATGGATTTTTCTCTTACTGACGAGCAAAAACTCTTGCGCGACACGGTACGGCAATTCATGGAGGCGGAAATTCGCCCGGTGATCCGCGAATACGACCGCCTGGAAAAATTTCCCGCGGCGGAGATTCGCAAGTTGGGCGAGCTGGGCTGCTGCGGCGTGCTGATCCCGGAAGAGTGGGGCGGCACGGGGATGAACACGCTCGCGTACGTGTTGATGCTGGAAGAAGTGGCGCGGGTGGACGCGGCGACGGCCGTCGCGCTCAGCGTGAGCATCTCCGTGGTCTCCGGGCAACTTCATAAATACGGCAGCGACGCGCAGAAGAAAAAATATCTGGAAAAACTGGCCCGCGGTGAAATCATCGGCGCTTTCTGCCTGACTGAGCCGGCGGCCGGTTCCGACGCCGCGGCCATCCAAACGCGCGCCGAGCGCGTCGGCGACAAGTACAAAATCAACGGCACAAAAATCTGGGTGAGCAACGGAGGCGTCTCCGGCGTCTATCTGGTCTTCGCGAAGACCGACACGAATGCCGGAGCGCGCGGCGTGAGTGCGTTTCTCGTCGAGCCGGATGCGCCGGGCTTCCGCATCAGCCGCTATGAAGATAAAATGGGTCTGCGCACTTCGCACACGGCGGAAATCGTGTTCAGCGACTGTGAGGTTGCGGTCGAGAACCGGCTGGGTGAAGAAGGGCAGGGCCTGAAAATCGCTCTCGAAGGACTGACCGGCGGGCGCGTGGGCGTCGCCGCGCAGGCCGTAGGCATCGCGCAGGGCGCGCTGGAGGAATCCGTGCGCTTTGCGAAGCAGCGCCGCGCGTTCGGCAAAAACATCGCGGAGTTTCAGGCCATTCAGTGGATGCTCGCGGACATGCAGACGGAAATTGAGGCCGCACGCGGGCTGACGTACTACGCGGCATGGCTGCGCGATCAAGGCTCCACGCGGCTCGCGCCGCACGCCTCGCGCGCCAAGCTGTATGCCGGGGAGATGGTCAACCGCGTCGTGTACAAGGCCGTGCAGATTCACGGCGGACAAGGATACTCGCGCGAATCGCACGTCGAGCGCATGTATCGCGACGCACGCGTGATTTCAATTTACGAAGGCACGTCGGAAATTCAGCGCATGATTATTGCGCGTGATTTGCTGGGAAAGTAGCGCCGCCATCTTGGCGGCTGTTTGGTTTTGTAGGGGCGCGTCTTTAGACCGCCCGAAAGAAAGCGGCGCCCTTCGCTTGCGCTCTCGGCAAGCGAGCCGCCGCACTTCAACGGCGCCGGCAGGATGCCGGCGGTACAAAGTGCAAAGCGGCGTCGAGCCACCGCACTCAAAAAAAACGGAAGGGGCCGGTTAGTGGGAGAGAAAAAACGAGTCCTCAGCGGGAT
>DASYRO010000408.1:0-3615 GCA_036004385.1 Candidatus Acidiferrales bacterium | reverse complement strand
GATGCGTCACGTCGATCCAGTTTGGCTCGATCCAGCGCGCGTAAATGGCCGCGCCGAGGGCGAGGAGTACGAGCACAAAGAAAATCTTCCGCCCTCTGCGTGGCGCAACCCCGAGCGAGCCACTTTGTCCGGTCATTGGATCCTTGCCCGTGCGAGCAATTGTCCAGGAAACGCAGAACCCGAAAAGCCGTCCGGACAATTGATCGCGTCCTTCGCAAGAAATTACGCGAGCTGGGGCACTTACCGTCGTAAGCGCCGGAACGAGCTCGACTAGTCCTTCCTCAGTGAACGCATCGATGCCTTCTGGAATTTGCGGGCCTCCTTGCGCGCCGCTTTCGGCTCTGTAGAGAAAAACTTTTCAGCGTCGCTTTCGAACGATCGCAGGCGGTTGCGGGCGTCGGCGGCCTTGCCGGCGCGGATTTTCTTGCCGAAATAAAAATACACTCGCAGGCGTTCGAGCAGATGCGCCCACATGCGCTCGATGGCCCGGCGCGAGGCGCCCGGCGGCAGACGCAAATGTTCGAGCGAAACAAACGCGCCGTAGGGCGTACGCTCAGCGGAGAGGCGCACCTCGGATGGCTGTGGTCCGCCCTCCCACGTAAAGGCCACATGACGCCCTTTGGTGATTTCCAGAAACGCGCCGCTGTTTTTTGCGCCCTTCGGATGCTTCCACTGCCACGCGAAGCGCCCGCCGGGTTTGGCTTTCAGCGTGACTTTGCCGGGAAGAATTTTGCTCATCACCGTGGGACTCAGCCACGCGCCGATGACCTCTGCGGGCGTGGCGCGCATCAGCGTGCGCAGGTAGAGCGCGTCGCCGGAAGGATGCGGTTCGAGCAGCGTTTTCACACGCAGCAGAAAATCGGCCCAGCCGTACTGAAAATCTTCGCCGGCCGAAGGCTCAGTAACCATCTGCACCGCGGTGATCAGCGAGGAATTGCCTTCGCCATTCACAGTGAGCACGGCCGTGCTCGCGCCGCCGCTCAAAATCAACATCGAGCCGGGCACGACGTCCAGCACCGTGCCGCGCCAGTCGTGGCTGCCCTTGCCGGGAGCGGCTTCGTCCCACACACCCCATTTCCATACGAACGGCTGGCCCGGCCGCGCATCGAGTTCCACGTGGCCCATCATGATATCGCCGAGAAAACGCGGATTAGTGAGCGCGTCCCACGCGCGCGCCGGCGAAACGGCCACAGCGAGCGATTCGACGATGGGCGCGGGAGGCTGGCGTTTCGGCAAGGCAGTTTCTCGAATGACCGCGGTCGCGAGAATTCGCAACGAGCGACGCGAAATTATACACCCGTCCGGAGGCCGGGCAGGCGGGCGCCACATGGCAAGGGTTATGTGGCGGCAACCGCCGTGGGCGTTGCGCCGGTTGCCATGTCTGCTCGAGCCCGAGAATTCACCGCATGCAAAACGCTGCTATGAGCCCGCCGTGGCGGGCTGCTATATTTGGCGGTCGCCGCGGAGCTGAAATCGTTGTCAGAGAACGCGGGCGATAGGACTGAGAGGGATGGCAGGAACATTCGAAGGAAGCCGCGAAAAGAAACTCGCCGCGCTGGCGTCGGTGGGGACGGCGCTGCTGCTGGTCTCGCTGAAAGTGTTTCTGACGTGGTACACAGGCAGCCTGGGCGTCCTTTCCGAAGCGCTGCATTCCGGGCTGGACATGATTGCGGCGATCATTACGTTTCTTTCTGTGCGCATCTCCGACCGGCCCGCGGACGCCGAGCACACCTACGGTCACGCCAAGGTAGAAAGTTTTTCGGCGTTTGTGGAAACGGGCCTGCTGCTATTGACAGCGCTGTACGTAATTTACGAGGCATTTCACCGGCTGATTACGCGTGAAGTGCATCTGAATCCGAGCCTGGTGGCGATTGTCGTGCTCGCGGGGATGGCGGGAATGGATATCGTGCGCTCGCGCGCGCTGGGGAGAGTCGCGCGGCGGCATCAGAGCGAAGCACTGGAAGCGGATGCGCTGCACTTTTCTACCGACGTGTGGAGCACGACGGTAGTGATGTTCGGCATGGCCTGCGCGTGGCTCGGTCAACGGTTCGACGCCGGGTGGCTATTCTACGCGGACCCGTTGGCGGCGCTGTTTGTGGCCGGCGTCATCATCTGGGTCGGTTCGCAACTTGGCAAGCGCACCATCGATGCGTTGCTCGATGCTGCGCCCGCCGGCATGCAGAGCCGCATCACGCGCGCCGTGGAGGAAATGGACGGCGTGCTGACCGCCGATCGCGTGCGCGTGCGCCGCGTGGGCAAGCAGCATTTCGTGGATGTGACCATCAGCGTGCCGCGCACCGCCAGCTTCGAGCAGGTGCATGCCATCAGCGATGCCGTGGAAAAACGCGTCGAGCGGATGATCCCCGCCGACGTGATGGTACACATGGAGCCGCGCGCGCAACTCGGCGAAACGCTGTTTGACGCCATCCGCGCCATCGCCCACCGCCAGGGCCTGGCTATCCACGAAATTTCCGCGCACCAGGTGGACCGGAAGAAATTCGTCGAGCTGCACCTGGAAGTGGAAGAGCACCTCAGCCTGCGCGAAGCTCACCGTCGCGCCACCCAACTCGAAGAAGCCATCCTGCTCGAACGGCCGGGCGTGGCTGGCGTGAACATCCACATCGAGCCGCTGGGCATGCACATCGCCCCCGCGGGCGAAATGAAGGAACTGGCCGCGGCCGTGCAGGAGCACGTCAACAGCCTGCGCGGCGAGTACCGCGAACTGCTCAATTGCCATGAAGTGGTTGTGCGCGAGGCGGATGAGAAAATTATGGTCTCTTGCCACTGCGCCATGGAAGGCGACCTGCCAATCACCAAGATTCACGACGTCACCGAGCAGCTGCAAGACCGCATCAAAGAAAAGTTCCCGCAGATTTTCGTGGTCAATATTCATCCGGAGCCTGTGGAAGAGAGTTGAACGTTAAATGTTAAAGGGTTGAACGGGAAGACGCGAAAGGACAAGCAGCGAGTCATGACCAGGCGAACTCTAATCTGCATTGTCGTTTGTGCACTGATGGTGTTGGTTGGGGCGGGATGGAAGACGGCGGCGCAGCGGGCTGCGGGCGGAGGGATTCTTCGCTTCGCTCAGAATGACGACCAGAAGACGGCGAATCTGGCGCTGCCCGAAGAAAAACACTTGCGCAACGTGCGGCAGCTCACCTTTGGCGGCGAAAATGCCGAGGCTTATTTTTCCGGGAACGACAAGCAGATCATTTTCCAGTATCACGAAGGCGAAACCGCCTGCGACCAGATTTACATCATGGATGCGGACGGCATGAACAAACACTTGGTGTCCACGGGCAAGGGCCGTACTACGTGCTCGTATTTTTTTCCGAACGGCAAACGGATTCTCTACAGCTCGACGCACGCCGCCGGCCCGGAGTGCCCCAAGCCGCCGGACTACAGCCGAGGTTATGTCTGGAAGCTGCATCCCGAATTTGACATCTACACAGCAAAAGTGGACGGCAGCGACGTTCAACGCCTGACCGATGCGCCCGGCTACGACGCGGAGGCCACCATTTCCCGCGACGGCAAGAAAATTGTGTTTACCTCGCTGCGCACCGGTGACCCGGAAATTTACGTGCTGGACGCCAGCGGAAAAAACGTAAAGCAGCT
>DASYRO010000407.1:0-7187 GCA_036004385.1 Candidatus Acidiferrales bacterium | reverse complement strand
AAAACTTTCCGCCGTCTCGTCGTCGGAATACGCAAACGCGCCGAGCCAGTCGAATTCCGCCGCGCGCACAAAATCGCACAGCTCGCGGAAATCGCGTTCCGTCTCGCCGGGAAATCCGACGACGAACGACGTGCGCAAGCTGACGCCGGGAATCGTCCGCCGGATCTTTTCCAGCAGTTTCAGAAACGCATCTCCGTTTGACCCGCGCTTCATGCGCGCGAGCACGTTGCGGCTGGCGTGTTGTAGCGGGATGTCCAGGTATTTGACGAGCTTTTCGTGCGCGGCGATCGTTTCCAGCAGTCGCGGCGTGACGCGGTTCGGGTAACAGTAAAGGAAGCGCACCCACTCGATGCCGTCCACCTGCGCCAGCCGCGCGAGCAGCGCGGGCAGGCCATCGCGAATTCCCAAATCTTCGCCGTACGCCGTGGTGTCCTGCCCGATGAGCGTGACTTCGCGGACGCCCGCCGCGGCGAGGTTTTCGGTTTCGCGCACGACGCTCTCGAAGCGCCGGCTGCGGAATTTCCCGCGCAGCTCCGGAATAATGCAGAACGTGCACGGATGGTCGCAGCCTTCGTTAATCTTGATGTACGCGGTGTGCGGCGGCGTCGTGCGCATCCGCGGCGTCGCGTCGTTGTAGAGCCACGTCGGCACCGGTTTCGGCGTCATCGCCAGCGATGAGGGATCCTTCGCTTCGCTCAGGTTGACAAGATCCCCACTCACCGCCCGCAGAATCTCTTCGACTTCGCCCGTACCAATGACCGCATCCACTTCCGGAATCTGCTGCTGGATTTCGTTACGGAATCGTTCCACCAGGCAGCCCGCAACAATCAACTTCTGCGCGGAGCCGACCTTTTTGTACTCGGCCATTTCCAATATGGCCTGCACGGATTCCTTCTGTGCCGGCTCGATGAAGCTGCACGTGTTGACGACCAACACGTCGGCCTCCGCTGCCCGCGGCGTAATCTCGTACCCGCCACGCGCGAGGATGCCCATCATCACCTCGCTATCCACGAGGTTTTTCGGGCATCCCAGGCTGACAAATCCAACTTTAGGCATACTTCTCCGCAAAACTCAGTATTCGCAAACGGTCAATTGTAGCATGTGAGGGGAATCGAGAGCGCTGGACGGAGATTGGTGATTTGTGATTGGTGATTTAGAACCGCCAGAGCCAAGCCTGTGTGGTTCTTCCTAAATCACAAATCACCAATTACAAATCACATATTCTCAGTTACCGCTCAGCCCTTCGCCGTGCGCAGGACGTTCTTAATTTTCGCCAACAATCCCGTCATTTGCTCCGCATCGGTGGCCTGAGCACCAAACCGCGCCGCTTGATATAACGACGTCAACTCACCAACAGGCCCTGCCACTTCCGACCGCGGAATTGCCGCGACAAATTCGCGTGGGGTTTGGCCAGGCGCTTTTTTCCATCCGCGCCGCGCGAGCACGCGGAGCATCTGCTGGTAGAGCAGAGTCGCCAGACGCGGCGTGACCGCCTCGCGCGCGCCGAAGTGGATGCCCCATTCCAGCGCCAGGTATTCGCGCAGCGCGCGGCCACGCACGAATCCGACCAGCGCGAGCAGCAGCAGTCCAATCGCGCTGGCCCGCCACGGCCCGAAGCGCTCCAATTCCCATTGCCAATCCTTGAACCGCTGCACCATCGCGCGCCGTTGCCGGTCCATGAATTGCCGCGACTGCTCCGTCCATTCGCGCGACGTGCGCTGAAAATTCTGTGCCAGCGTGGTCTGGTGCGCGAGGTCGTAGTTGATGATCCACTCGCTCCACATCAGCTCGAACCAGTCGTAGTAGAGCGCGAGCCGCCCCAGCCAGCCGCGCACGCGCTCGTTGCCTGGCGGCGTGGGATCAAACGTGACCCAGCCGAACTCCGGAAAATAGACTTCGACCCAGCTATGCGCGTCGCTGCCGCGGACGATGTAGTCCTCGCCGAAGTCGTTGTACTCACCCGGCAGGAATCCGTTGACGTAGCGCGCGGGCACGCCCAGCGTGCGCAGCATGATGGTCATGGCCGAAGCGAAGTATTCGCAGTGTCCTGCGCGGCGCGTGAAGAGAAAATGTGACAGCGGATTTTCGCCCGGCGATCCGCTCAGGTCGAGCGTGTAGCCGTAGCGCGTGCGCAGGTGGCGCTCGATGGCGGCGGCCTTGTCATACGGCGTCGTTGCGCTGCGCGTGATTTCCTGGGCCAGCGCGGGAATGCGCGGGTCGAGTTCGGGAAGCTGCAAATAAATTCTGCGAATCTCATCCGGATAATTCGCCGGCGCCGCGCGCAATCGCTGTGGAGGAATCATCGGCACATAGCTGACGCCTTCGTAGCGCAGCTTGGTGACGTTGTGGAACGGATTCACCACCGAGCGCGTGAAATCTACGAGCAGGTAGTTGCGCGGCGATGTGCGGCCCGCGCGTTCAAATTCCGGCGAAAAGCGCCCGCGCACTTGCACAGCGTAGTACGGCAGGAACAGTGAATCCGTGGCCAAGGGCTCCAGCAGCACGACGTAGGAGAGCCGCCGCGAGTGCCGATGTACTTCCAAGGGCACGCTGCCGAGTCCGAACCAGCCGTTGCCCATTTCCGGATAGACTGTGTACGGTTCGCGTTGCTCGCGCGTCCAGCGCCGTCCGTCAAACGTGGTCAGCGCAATTCCGCGCCACCGGACGGCGCCCATTTGCGCTTCATTCGCATTTGCGCGGATGCGCATCACCACCGCAGAATTTTTCTTGATGGTGCCGATTTGACCCAGCTCGACATTGTCGCTGAACCCGCTGATCAGCGTGGACTGCAGGTTCAGCCCGCTCATGTAGCCGGCCGTGAATCGCGGCAGAATGAAAAAAATCGCCGAGCCCAGCGCCAGCGACGCCGCAGCCACGGCAAATGACGTCACGCTCAGCGCGCGGTTCAGACGCCGCGCCGCCGCCGTACCCATGGGCAGCGGCGGCGAAACCGCGCCCTCCGCGCTGCGCCGCATTTCCAGCCCGACGAATGTGGCTACTGCCAGCACGAGGAAGAGCAGAAAAAAAACGAGGAATGTCGTGTCCACCGTCAGGATGGCGGCGACGAGAATCATGGCGAACGAGAGCATCGCCAAAAATAAATAGTCGCGCGTGGTCGTCGCCGAAAACAGGCGAACAATCAGGGCAAACAACATCAGGTGAATGGACGCGAGCAGCGCCGCGTAGAGCGCCGGATTCGGAGCGCCTTCGGCCAACGCGCGCGAGAACAGCCACAAATCGAAAGGGTAGAAGAGGAAGTAGGCAATGGTCAGGCGCGTGGCGGCGCGGTGGGAAAGCTCCGGCGGATCGCCGCGCCACCAGCGCAGCGCCTTCAGCGCCAGCGCCACCGGCGGCACGATGGTCGAAAGCGGGTCCAGCTTGCCGGTGCTGACCAGCGTGACCACGGAGGTGGCAATCAGCAGGTACAGCGAAATTGCAAAGTAGCGGTGCACCGCCGACAACGCGTGTTCGTTCGTTCTCGCTGGCCCGTTCATTTCTTTCCGGAAATTCTATCACGCCTCTCCTGGGGCGCCGTCGGAGCGCACAAAAAAGGGCGGCCTCTCGGCCGCCCACACGTAAATTGACCGCCGTTTGCCAACCAGCCGCTACAGATTCACGAGCTTGGCCTCGGCTTCATCCTTGAGCAGCGAGCGCAAGCGTTCGCGCAGCTCCGGAGTCTGCCGGAAGCCGTGCACGGTGACGGCGTGCTGGATGGCCGCGTTGAGCACTTCTTCTTCGTCGCCGGTAATGGTCAGCGTGCAACTCCGTTCCGTCGGAATCTCACTGCAATCAATCATTTTTTTCGCGGCGTTTTGCATAAACAACCTCCGTAGGGCAGGCTTTCCAGCCTGCCCAGGGTCAATTCAACCTGCGTCGCGCAGGGCAAACAGCGAAGTGAAGACGATCGGGATCGGTTTTCTGAAATCACCGATCGTCAATCACGCTTCACTGCACTTCACTGCAGCTCTTCCGGCGCGCTCAGGTTGTTTTCCACGCGCTTCACGCCCTCGACGGACTGCGCGATTTTTTCAGCCAACAGTTTTTCCGCGCGCGAGGGCACCGAGCCGCTCAGCGTGACCGTGCCGTTTTCCGCGCGGACATGCACGGACGGCATGGTGAACGCGTGCGTCGAATACAGCTCGAACTCGACGCGCTTCGCGAGCTTATCGTCCGCGCTTAGCGGCATGGCCTCCGGGCTAGTCACGCTCAGATTGTTCTCCACTTTTTCCACGCCGGCGACGGCCCAGGCAATCTGTTCCGCCGTATATTTTTGAGAGTTGGTGTCCACCTTGCCGTTCAGCGTGACCACGCGTTTTTTCACCTGCGTGTCGATGTTTTTATCTTTGAGCTCGGCGTTCTTGGAGATGCCGTCGGCGACGATAATTCTAATTTCCAGGTCGCGCACGCGATCGCCGATTCCTAAGATTTCCGCGTCGCGCGCAGCCGCCGGATTCACCGCCAGCTCGTTGTGCACTTCGGCCACGCCGGAGGTGTCCTTGGCGATGGCGCCCGCCATCATTTTCACTTCTTCTGAGGGCACCTGACCCGTCAGCGTGACGACGCCCTGGTTCGTTTCGACGTGGATGCTATACGGCGAAACGTGCTTCGAGAGCAGCAGCGCTGTCTGTACTTTCGACGTGGTCGCCGTGTCCGCCGCCGTTTCTCTCATGTTGTGCAACATGTCCGCCAGCGTCGAGCCCGGCCGGTAGGCCTTGTAGGCGAAATATCCGACCAGCGCCAGCAAGAGCAGGAGCAACACTCCTGCGATTCCGGAGCTTCGTCGTACGATAACCTTTCGCTCCACCACATGCTCGTGATGGTGAGGATCATCGGGGTCGTGTTCGTGCGTCACATACTTTTCCATGTTTGCCTCCTGAATTTTCTTCGCTACTCCGCGTGCGAACTCACAAACCGCTCAATCACAAATTACTTCTGTGCCGGGATGCCGATGATTTCGCCGGCAACGACGATTTCCACGCGCCGGTTCTGCTGGCGGCCCGCAGCGGTGGCGTTGGTGGCCACGGGAGCCGTTTCGCCGAACCCGCGCGATGTGATGGTGTCCGCCGGCAGACCTTGCGCGGTCAGATACTCGCGGACAGCCGCCGCGCGGTTCTCGGAAAGTGTCTGGTTGTATTCATTGCTGCCGATGCTATCCGTGTGACCTTCGACGGAGAATCGCAGCCCCGGATGAGCCAGCGCGATGCCCGCGATTTTCGCCAGTTTCTCGCGTGCGCCGGGCTTGAGCGTGGCCTTATTGAAGTCGAACAGCACGTCGGACATGTTCACGATCAGCCCGCGCGCCGTCAGACGAGTTTCCAGAATCAGGTTCAGTTGCTGGCGAAGTTGTTCGCGGAGCTCGGCCTTTTCCCGCTCGGCCTGCTCGGCGGCTTTACGCGCACTTTCGGCTTGCTCCTGCGCGGCACGCTGCTGAGCTTCCGCAGAAGCCCGCGCCGCGTCGGCTTCGGCCCGCTGGCGAGCCTCGCGCTCGGCGGCGGCTTGCGCTTCCGCACGCGCGCGATCGGCCTCGGCCTTGGCGCGATCCGCCTCGGCTTTCTGGCGCTCGGCGGCGGCGCGGTCGGCTTCCGCCTGGCTGGCTGCACGCCGCGCGGCGGCCTCGCGATCTTCGGAGGCGCGGCGCTCGCTGGCAATGCGTTCTTCATCCATTCGCCGGATGGCGATCAACCGCGCATCCTCCGCGGTCTGCGCGGCTTCCCGCGCGTTCTGTGCAATGGACTTGTTTCCTCTGTTCTTTCCATTGAACTGCGCTTCGGCGGCCTGCAGGCTCGTCACCGCATTCTGGAATGATTCGGCGGCGAAACGCTCCGCGCCGGTCCAGCGGGCGATGCGCACGGCGTTGCGCGCCTCGAGCAATTCCAGCGGAATCCGCCGGTCCATGGGAAATGCGCGCAGCTCCGCGGGGCTCACGTTGAGGACGTATTGCCCGCGCTGCAACAGCTCATATTTCGCCTCGACGTTTTGAATCTGTCCTTGCGTGTCGGAGCGGACGAAGTTTTCCATCACCACGACGTCGCTCGGCTGGGTCACCGCAAAATACGGCTCCGCGGTCACGATCAGTCCGAAGGCTTGCAGGTCTGTAGTCACATTCAATTTGCTGTTGTCGCCGTTCAGCAGGACTTCGCCCAGATTCTTAGGACGTCCTTCAGGCGTGATGGCCCACAGCACGTAGGTCAGATATTCCGGACCAAACTGCGTGGCCGGGCTGAGGTTTTCCATTTTCGCGTCAATCTGGATGCGCCCCTGCTTGCTCTCGACGTTGGCTTCGCCACGCGCCTGGGGCATCAGCGCCGTGCCTCGAAAATCCACTCGCGTGGAACCGCTGCGATGGCGGTAGTTCACAGCGTGGATATTGCGCGCCACGACGGTCACGCGGTACACGGGCACGGTACCGGAGCGATCCATTTGCACGTTGCTTTGCTGTGCGTAGCCTTGCGGGCCGGCGAGCGACGCGCAAAGCAAGACCACGGGTGCTGCGAGCACTCTCCTTGCTTTCATCTTTTCCTCCCTCGAATATGTAGTTCGAAACCACCATGCGGGCTGGGAAGCAGTCGGTTGCGGGGCCGGGAAACTGATTGTTGCGGCTGGGACTGCGGGAAAATTCTTTACGCGCCGCCGTGCGGCCGATTATCACTCTTTCGGCCAGGGCCTCTGCGTTTTTCAGGCTGGGACGTCGAATCTTTCAGGCTGGGACTTCAGGGTTTCCGGCTGGTGCTTCAAGATTGCGGCCAGGCTGTTGAGTTTTCTTGCCAGGGTGCTGCACTGAGCAATCAGTGCCAGCCCTTTATACAAGGATACCTCGATTCGTGCGAAATGCGTATCCGTATTCCTTCATTGTAAGATTCGCCGCCGCAAGTTTTTGTTGCACTCCACTCTGTTCCGATTTGCTCGCGTGGTGGATTTTCAAATCTTCATTTCGTTTCTCGAGTTGCCGGCCACGTTGACTTGGCCGGACGCAGGTCGTATCATGCAGCCTCGTTTTCATACGGGCCCGCAAACACATGATAGGTTCAACGGTCTCTCACTACCGCATTGTAGAAAAGCTGGGCAGCGGCGGCATGGGCGTGGTGTATCGCGCCGAGGACACGCGGCTCGGCCGCAGCGTGGCCCTGAAGTTCCTCTCCGAAGATGCGGCTTCGGACCGCCAGGCTCTGGAACGCTTCCAGCGCGAA
>DASYRO010000406.1:0-2987 GCA_036004385.1 Candidatus Acidiferrales bacterium | reverse complement strand
GATGCTCGTTTTTCCCGTGACGCGCGAGGCCTGTCCGCCCAGTACTGCGGGCACATTGGAGGCTGCGGGGAACATGTCCGTCGCGCGCGCCAGCCACACCGCCACGCTGTTGCCCAACGGCAAAGTGCTCATCACAGGCGGTATGGGACGCAATGGCATCTTCTATGCGGACGCCGATCTCTACAATCCCGCTACCGGCAAGTTCACGCCGACGGGGAGCATGTCAGTTCGCCGCACCAGCCACACGGCGACCCTTCTCCCCAACGGCAAAGTCCTGATTGCTGGCGGAATTGAAGCGCCTTATCACACGCTCGCACCCGCGGAAATTTACGATCCGGCAACGGGAAGATTTTCTTCGGCAGGGAGAATGACAGCGATGCGTGCCGCGCACCATGCCGTCCTTTTGCGAGATGGCAAGGTGCTGATTCTCGGCGGCGAAGAAGAATGGCCGAATTTTCTGGCCAGTGCCGAACTCTATGACTACCGCACCGGCGCATTCACCCGCACCGGGTCGATGAGTACGACGCGCGTTCCTCACATGGCTGTGCTGCTGGAGAACGGCCGTGTCCTTGTCGCCGGAGGCACGCATGCGCGCAACGACGTGATTGCTGCCGCGGAAATTTACGACCCGGCTCGCGGGACGTTTTCGCCCGCCGGCGCAATGTCCGAGCCACGCCACAAACACGCGGGCGTGCTGTTGCCCGACGGTAAAGTCCTGATTGCCGGAGGCTCCGACAACCGCGACTGGCGCGGCCAGTTAACCTCTGCGGAAATCTTTGACCCACTCACGCTGAAATTCTCGCCTGCCGCTTCGATGAACTCTGCGCGGTTCAAACACAGTCAAGCCGCCGTAATCCTGCGCGATGGCCGGGCGCTGTTTGCCGGCGGCGCGCAAACGCCGGAACTCTTTGACCCGCGGACGGGCCGCTGGAGTGCCGCCGGCGGCGCGCTGGACGGCCCGCGCTACTTTTCATCGGCCACCCTGCTGCCGGACGGAACGGTGCTCATCGCTGGAGGCTACGACGCCGGCCATCCCGACACAGGCCCGCTTAGCACCGCCCGAGCGTGGCTTTTCAAACCCTGAGGCCTAAGTAGGGGCGGCCTTCAGCTTGTCCTGAGCGGAGCCGAAGGGGCCCACCGTCCGTGCAAACGGCGACGCGCTGACTTACAATGCTCGTTCCGCGCCGCCGGCATGTCCAACTCCGCCCAGCTCGATTCGCTCAATGAACGCATCATCGTCTGCCGAAAATGTCCGCGCCTGGTGCGCTACCGCGAGGAGGTCGCGCGCACTAAGCGTCGCGCCTTCCGCAACGAAACCTACTGGGGCCGTCCGGTTCCCGGCTTCGGCGATGCGCACGCGCAGCTTTTGATTTTGGGTCTGGCGCCCGCGGCGCATGGAGGCAACCGCACAGGTCGCGTTTTCACTGGCGACCGCTCCGGCGATTTTCTTTTCCGCGTGTTGTATCGCGCGGGCTTCGCCAATCAGCCGGTGTCGAAATCCCGCGACGACGGACTGCAACTGAAGAATGCGTACGTCGCCGCCGCGGTGCGTTGCGCGCCGCCGGCAAACAAGCCGCTGCCCGACGAAATCCGCAACTGCCGCCCGTACCTCGAAGAGGAGCTGGTCATCCTGCGCCCGCGCGCGGTATTGGCGCTCGGTAAAATCGCGTTCGACGGCTACCTTGCATTGCTCGTCGAGCAAGGCAAAATCCGCAGCCGATCGGAATTTCCGTTTGGCCACGGCGCAAGTTATACGCTCCCTGCCGGCCTGCCGCGCCTTTTTGCCGCGTATCATCCCAGCCAGCAGAACACGCAGACGGGTCGGCTCACGCCCGGAATGTATTTGAGCTTGCTGCGGCAGATTCGACGCTATCTTTCATCCGGAGCGCGCACATGAGCGTCGCGGGCACATTAATCCTGAGGCGCAGCGAAGTGGCCGCGCTGCTCACGCTGGACGATTGCATCGCCGCCGTCGAGCAAGCCTTCAAGCTCTACGGAGAAGGGAAGACCGAACCGCCGGGTATGTTGGGCATCCACACCGGCAGCGGCGGATTCCACATTAAAGCTGGCACCCTGGACATCGGCCGCAGCTATTTCGCCGTGAAAGCCAACGCGAATTTCATGCACAACCGCGAGCGATTCGGTCTGCCCACGATTCAGGGCATTATTGCGCTGTGCGACGCGGAGCGTGGCACGCCGCTGGCGCTGATGGATTCCATGGAAATCACCATCCTGCGCACGGGCGCAGCCACGGCGGTGGCGGCGAAATTTCTGGCGCGTGCCGACGCTCGCGTGGCCACCATCTGCGGCTGCGGCAACCAGGGCCGCATCCAGCTTCGCGCGCTCACTCGCGTGCGGCGCATCGTACGCGCCTATGCCTTCGACCGTGACGCCAATCTCGCAGGAAAGTTCTCGCGTGAACTTTCTGCCGAATTGAGCATCAATGTTACGCCCGTCGCAGAGCTCGGCGATGCCGTGCGTTCCAGCGACATCTGCGTCTGCTGCACGCCGTCAAAACACTTTTATCTGAAAAAGGAATTTGTCTCGCCGGGAACGTTCATCTCCGCGGTGGGCGCGGACAATCCCGATAAGCACGAGCTGGACCCGGCGCTTTTTGTGGGCAACAAGATTGTCGTGGACCTACTGGAACAGTGCGCCACGAGCGGCGACCTGCACCACGCGCTCGAAGCCGGCAGCGTCTCCCGCGACGACGTCTACGCTGAACTCGGCGAGATTGTCGCCGGCCGCAAAGCGGGCCGCACATCCCCCGCCGAGATTACGATCTTCGATAGCACAGGTACTGCGCTGCAGGACGTCGCCGCGGCGATCAGCGTTTACGAGAAAGCTGTGGCCGCCGGCGCGGGGCAGCGCGTCAGCCTCAGTTCCTAGCCACTCTTTTCTTCGCTGGTTGCCGGCGGTTGGTCGCTCTTCTCCGCCGGCTTCGGCGCCGCCTCCTGGGGCTTTGAGACAATCTTCATGAAATACTC
>DASYRO010000405.1:0-6115 GCA_036004385.1 Candidatus Acidiferrales bacterium | reverse complement strand
TTTTCAAGAAGCCTTGCCGCACTTTGTGATGGGCTCTTTATATGTGACGCGTTTGGCTCGGCGCACCGCGCCCATGCGTCGGTGGTCGGCATCACGAAATTCGTGAAACAATCCGCGGCGGGCCTGCTGATGGAAAAGGAGCTAAGCTACCTGAGCCGGGCCATCTCCGATCCCGAGAGGCCATTCGTGGCTGTGCTGGGCGGGGCGAAAGTGTCCGACAAAATCGAAGTCATCGAGAATTTAATGAAGATTGCGGACTCGATGCTCATCGGCGGCGCCATGGCTTACACCTTTCTGAAGGCGGAGGGCGAGCCAGTAGGGAAATCGCTGGTCGAAGACGATAAGCTCGAGCTGGCGCGCAAGCTGCGCGAGGATGCACAGACACGAGGCTTCCCGCTGCTGCTGCCGGTAGACCACGTCATTGCGCAGGAGATGAAGGCCGAAGCGCCCACGAAGACAGTCGCCGTCAATGCGACGCCTGACGGGTGGATGGGGCTGGACATCGGTCCGAACACGGTTACGACATTCCGCAACAAGATTGCCGGCGCGAAGACAATTGTGTGGAACGGGCCGATGGGCGTGTTCGAGTTGGCGCCGTTTGCGGAAGGCACGCTGGAAATTGCCCGCGCGGTGGCCAGCGCGACGCTGGGCGGTGCGACGTCCATCATCGGCGGAGGCGATTCGGTCGCGGCGGTGCATCAGGCCGGCGTCGCGGAAAGAATTTCGCACATCTCCACCGGCGGCGGCGCGTCGCTGGAGTTTCTCAGCGGGAAGAAGTTGCCGGGAGTGGAAGCGCTAACAAACAATTCGTAGGGGCAGAGCATGCTCCGCCCGCGGATACACAAGACGGGCGCAGCGTGCTGCGCCCCTACAAAATGAAAACGAGGATTTGAATGCGCAGACCGGTGATCGCTGGCAACTGGAAGATGTTCAAGACGCAGGCGGAGGCGCGTGCGTTTTTTATCGCGTTGAAGCCGCTGGTGGCGATGTCCATGCACTGCGACATCGTTATCGGCGCGCCGTTCACGGCGCTGGCCGCGGCGGTGGACGCGGTGCGCGGCTCGGCCATCGGCATTGCCGCGCAGAACATGCATTGGGAAAAGGAAGGCGCGTTCACCGGCGAAATTTCCGCGCGGATGATTGTCGAGGCCGGATGCAGCCACGTCATCATCGGACATTCCGAGCGGCGGCAATTCTTCGGCGAAACGGACGCCACAGTAAATAAAAAAGTGAAAGCCGCGCTGGAGGCGGAGGTCGTTCCGATTGCCTGCGTAGGCGAATTGCTGGCGGAGCGAGAAGCAGGGCAGACGGAATCCGTGCTGGAGCGGCAATTCACCGGTGGGATGGCTGGTTTGACCGCCCAGCAGTTCTCCCGTATTATTGTTGCGTACGAGCCAGTCTGGGCCATCGGCACCGGCCGCACCGCGACTCCGGAGATGGCGGCCGAGGCGCACCGGTTCCTGAGGCAGTTGGCTGCCGCGAAGTTCTCGCCTGAACGCGCCGCCGCCCTGCGAATTCTCTACGGCGGCAGCGTCAAGCCCGACAACATCAAAGGGTTGATGGCGCAGGTGGAGATTGATGGCGCGCTGGTGGGCGGCGCGAGCCTGGACGCGAATTCGTTCGCATCCATAGTGAATTTCTAGAGGCAACGCCGGCTCCCGAAGGCTCGGGATAGCCGGCTCAGTTGGAGAAAGAAATGCCAAGTGAAGTGAAATGGTTTTTCTCGTTTGTGGTGGGAGGCGGACTCGTCGCGCTGGGCTGGCGCGTGCCCGCGGTGCTCATCGCCGTGCACGTGCTGCTGTGCTTCCTGCTGATCATCGTCGTGCTGCTGCAAAGCGGCAAGGCCGCGGACCTGGCCGGGGCGTTCGGCGGCGCGGGCAGCCAGACGGCGTTCGGCCCGCGCGGCGCGGCGACGTTTCTTTCCAAGGCCACCACGTGGTGCGCCGTCATGTTCATGATTACGACCATGTCCCTGGTGCTGCGCGAAACCAGCGGCGGCGCGAGCTCAGGCTCGTCCGTGCTGGAGAAAACTTCGCAGCCCGCGAAGACCGCGCCGCAGCCGTTTGGCGCGCCGCCAGCGCAGCCGCAGGGACAGCCGTCCACGCCCCCGCCGGGTGCGCCGCAGCAGCCGCCGCAACAGCCGCCTCCGGCACAGCAGAAACAGCCGGCGCCGGCGAAACCGACGCCGCCGCCTACGAAACCGCCGCAGTAGCGTCAGAAAACCGAAAAGCGAAAAGCGAAAAGCGAAAGCGGGGAATCCACATTGACAGCCGCGGGCTTGCTGAATCAGCGACCCGCGGCTACAATCATTTTCAGCCAGTAAGTCGTAGCGCCGGCTTGCCCTGAGCTTGTCGAAGGGCATCTTGCCGGCTCTTACTTTTCGACGTGCGGAAGTGGCGGAACTGGCAGACGCACCATCTTGAGGGGGTGGCGCCGTAAGGCGTGTGGGTTCGAATCCCACCTTCCGCACCAATACTCCCGCCGCGAGTTTTGCCCTGAGCGAGCAATGCGAGTAGAAGGGCCTTTTTCTGGAGTACCCACCAGGTTGCTACTTCTACCTCTCCTTCGTTCGGTCCCGCTAATTTTGACGGGGCATTGGCGACTTTTTCCTCCATTTTAGGGCGGCGCGCGGGGAAAATTTTGGAATGATTCTAGATTTATTCTTGCAATTCGCGGGTCGCAGTGTATTCTAATCGGCTCGGCCGCTCCGGTACGCATTTCTTAATTCAGCGGAACGATTTCTCGTCCCCGGCGGCCGAATTTTGGAGGGAACGGAGGCAATGGGTTTGAAAAGAGGGAACTCTGGTTCCACAGCGACGGCCGCGATCCTGGCACTTTTTATCTTCGTTCTCACCGTCGCCACCGTTTACATCTTCGTCAAAAAAATCTGGTGGTTCCCGCCGGCAATCAACGACATCGGCCACGAAATCGACCGGCAGTTCATGCGCACGTTGTACATCACCGGCCTTGTGTTTGTGGCCGCGCAGTTCGGCCTGGCGTGGGCGATGTTCCGTTACCGCTCGCGCGGGCAACGCGCCACGTACTCGCATGGCAATAACACGATGGAGATTCTGTGGACGCTGGCCACGGCGGTGATGTTCGTCGGGCTGGGTATTTACTCGCAAAAGGTCTGGGCCGAAGTGCGCATCAGGCCTGCGCCTGCCGACGCCATGCGCATCGAGGTGATCGGTCTGCAATTCAAGTGGTCGTTCCGCTTGCCCGGGCCGGACGGCAAATTCGGCAAGTACAAGTTCGAAGCCCATCCCGAGCAGGAATTCACGCGCGATCCGTGGGTGGTGGAGCCGGACGATCCCGACGGCAAGGATGACATAGTTCTCGGGCCGGGCTCGGTAATTGCCGTGGTGGTCGATCGGCCTGTGGAATTGCTGATCCGCTCGAAGGACGTGACGCACAGCTTTTTTGTCCGCGAGCTGCGCTTGAAGCAGGACGCCGTGCCGGGCATGACAGTGCCGCTGCATTTCACCGCCACGGTTCCGGGGGAATACCAGGTGGTCTGCGCTGAGCTGTGCGGCCAGGGACACCACCTGATGGGCACGTTCCTGAAAGTGCTCTCGCAGGAGGATTACGACAAATGGCTGAAGGACATGACCGCCGAATGATTTTCCTTCTATCTCGAGGAGTGAAGCGATGACGACAGAGGCTGGCGCCGTTCATGTGCACGAAGCGCCGCATGGTTTTATCCGCAAATATATTTTCAGCCTGGACCACAAGGTCATCGGCAAGCAGTACATTTTTCTCGCGCTCTTTTCCGCCTTTGTGGGGATGTTCCTCTCGCTGCTGATGCGCCTGCGACTGGCCTGGCCGGGAATGCACATTCCGTTTTTTCCGGATGGAATTCTGCCGGAGCAATACTTGGCGCTGATGACCATGCACGGCACGATCATGGTGTTCATGGTGCTGACCACGGCGCCGCAATCCGGCTTCGGAAACTTTTTCCTGCCGATTCAGATTGGCGCGGCGGATATGGCCTTTCCGGTTCTCAACATGCTTTCGTTCTGGACGACGTTTCTTTCCCTGACGGTGCTGTTGGCGGCATTCTTCGTCACCGGCGGCGCGCCGCTGGGCGGCTGGACGGTGTATACGCCGCTGAGCGCCATCGGAGCCACGGCCGGGCCCGGGCAAGGCACGGGTATGACGCTATGGGTCGTGGCCATCGCCATTTTCAGCGGCGCATCGCTGATGGGCGCCATCAACTTCATCGCCACCACGCTGGACTTGCGCACGCGCGGCCTTTCGTTGATGCGTCTGCCGCTGACGGCGTGGTCGTGGTTCATCACCGCGGTGATTTCGCTGCTGGCCTTCGGCGTGCTCCTTGCCGCGGGCATTCTCCTACTGCTCGACCGCACCGCCGGAACCAGCTTCTTCATCCCTGGAAACCTGGTGCTGACCGAGAAAGTGATCCCGCACAAGGGCGGCTCGCCGATTCTATGGCAGCATTTATTCTGGTTTTTTGGCCACCCCGAGGTGTACATCGCGATTCTTCCCGGTATGGGCGTGACGTCGCACGTAATCTCCACCTTCAGCCGCAAGCCGATCTTCGGATATCGCGCGATGGTCTTCGCCCTGGCGGGCATCGCGTTCCTGGGATTTGTCGTGTGGGGCCACCACATGTTCGTCAGCGGGATGAGCCCGTATGTGGCCATCGCGTTCTCGATTTTGACGATGTCCATCGGCGTGCCCTCGGCCATCAAGACGTTCAACTGGATCGGGACATTGTGGAACGCGGACATCAAGTTCACCACTCCGATGCTGTTTGCGCTGGGATTTGTTTCCCTGTTCGTGACCGGCGGGCTTTCGGGGTTGTTTCTGGCGCAGCCGTCCATCGACCTGTATCTGACGGACACTTATTTCGTGGTCGCGCATTTCCACCTGATCATGGGAGTGGCGGCGATCTTTGGAATTTTCACGGCGACCTATTTCTGGTTCCCGAAAATGTTTGGGCGAATGTTGCACGATGGAATGGGCAAGGTGCACTTCTGGTTCAGCTTCATCGGCGTGTACGCCATCTTCATGCCCATGCATTTCCTGGGACTCGCGGGACACCCGCGGCGCTATGTGGGCACCGAAGGGGCGGCCTATCTCGGCGGGTTGGAACCAATCCACGTGTTCGTCAGCGTGGCCGCGGTGGTCACCATCACGGCGCAGCTAATCTTTCTCTTCAATTTTTTCTGGAGCATGTGGAAGGGCAAGAAGGCGGACATCAATCCGTGGCATGCGACGACGCTGGAATGGTCCGTGCCCGCGCCGGTGCCGCACGACAATTTTGGCGGTCACGAGCCCAGGATATACCGCGGGCCGTATGAGTTCAGCGTGCCCGGTATGACCGAGGACTATCTCCCGCAATACGTGCCGGCCGAAAAGGAAGTCAAAGGATAGCGGCGACTCTAAGCCGCAGTTGGAAACGGAGAATCGCATTGCCTGGCACAGTCGTCACCGATGATCTGGAACTCTTAAACGCCGGCGGAGGTCCGCCCGCGGATCGTGGCGGCGCAGGCGGTGGAGATTGGCATCGCGGGCCCGGGCCGGCATCGGAGCGCGAGAGACGCACCTATCTGACCGGCATATCGGTGGCCCTGGCTGCCATTCTGATGTTTTTCATGGCCCTGGCCAGTTCGTATATCGTGCGCCGGGGAACAGGCACCGACTGGCAGCCGTTCGACGTGCCGCGAATTCTGTGGCTGAACACGGCGGTGTTGGTGGCTTCCAGCATCACCGTGGAAATCGCGCGGCGCAAACTGGCGCAGGCCGGCGTGACTGAATTTCGGAACTGGTGGGCGATCACTACGGCACTGGGGACGCTTTTTGTCGGCGGACAATTCGTTGCTTGGCGCGTACTGGCGGACCAAGGACTGTTCCTGGCCACGAATCCGAGCAGCAGCTTTTTCTATCTGCTGACGGCTTCGCACGGCGTGCACTTGCTGATGGGGATTGTGGCCCTGCTCTACGTCGCCCTGCGTGCAGGACAATCCACCTGGCGCCGCCGGGCCATCGCCGCGGAATGTACGGCCATCTACTGGCATTTTCTCGACGGGCTTTGGATTTTTCTGCTGTTTTTGTTGAGCTTCGGGAAGTGAACATGGCGGGCCCTTCGGCA
>DASYRO010000404.1:0-4460 GCA_036004385.1 Candidatus Acidiferrales bacterium | reverse complement strand
ATCAAGGGCACAACACTGTTGGTCAGTTTCGCGCTGATTATTCTGGCTGCGGGCGAGCTGATCCTTTCGCCGCGACTCTACGAATACGTGTCGCGGCTGGCGCCGCCGGGCCAGCAGGGTGTGTACATGGGCTTCGCGTTTCTGCCCGTGGCCATCGGCTTTTACACGGCCGGCGCCGTCGGAGGGCGCCTGGTGCAGCATTTTGCCGCCACGCCGGAGCGCGCGCACCTGGTCTGGTGGGTGATTTCCGGTCTGGGATTTCTGGCCACGCTGCTGATGTGGATTTACAATCGCGTGGTGAAGCCGGGTGAAGCGCCGGCGCAATCATAGCGCTTCATTTTTCGCGGCCGCGCATCTAACGAAACGAACGATCGACATGAAAAAGACTGCCACAATCTTGCTGACCGCAGCGCTCAGCCTGATGGCTGCAGGGCTGGCCATCGCTCAGTCCAGCGAGAAAAAAACCATCGTAAAAACGGCGGAGAAAAAAGAAGAACCGCGCAATGCCAAGAGCAATGCGCTGAAGGGGAAAGCCGTCTTCGAAGAGCAGTGCGCCATCTGCCACTTCTCCGCGAGCAACGAGAAGAAAATCGGTCCCGGACTGAAAGCCATCTACCGCACCGGCAAATTTGCTAACGGCAAAAAGGTGGACGACGCGTCCATGCGCGCGTGGATCGAAAACGGCGGCGTGGACATGCCGTCGTTCAAAGATTCGCTCACCGCGCAGCAAATCGCCGATCTCCTCGCCTACCTCAGAACGCTTTGATTTCAGCGCCGCAGCGTCAGGCCGCCGTCCACGACAAGCACCTGCCCCGTTGCGTAGCCATCGGGTTCGAGAAAGAAACGCACGGCGCGGGCAATATCTTCCGGACGGCCGAAGCGCGGGACGATGCCGCGCTCCACAAAGGAATCGTATTTGCCGGAGCTGACGCTGGCCTCGGCCATCCCCGCGAGCGTGGCGCCGGGCGCGACGACGTTCACGCGAACATATTTCCACTGTGCCGCGAGCACGCGCGCGGCGTGCACCAGCGCGGCCTTCGGCGCGGCGTAGTTTAAGCTCGAAGGGAATGCCGCCACGGCCTGCATTGTCGCGAGAAGCACGATGCTCCCGCCGCCGGCCGCGCGCAGCGGCGATGCGGTGTCTTCCGCCGCGGCTTCCATCGCCGCGCCAAGATCCTTGGCCAGCAAGATCGGCGCAAGATAGTTCGCTTCCAATGAGGCTTCCATGGCTTTGCGGTTGAGCGCTTCGAAGCTGACGCGCGCCGGGTCGCCCGAAAAAATCGCCGCTGCGTGCAGCACTCCGCTCTTGCTGCGTCCGCTGACGTTGGCCACGGCATCGAGGTACGCGCCGCGTACTTCGGGCTTGGCGATGTCGCCTTCAACCAGCGCGATGCGTTGCGCGTAGCGGTCTTCGATGGCGTGTTGCAACGCTTCGGCGCGCGCGCGATTCGCGCGGTAGCCGACAATGAGCCGCGCGCCTTCTTTGGCCAGCAGCGCGACCGTGGCCGCGCCGAGGCCGCCCGTACCTCCGGCGACAATCACCGTGCAGCCCGCCAGCGGGCGCTTGGCAAATTCGAAGCGAAAACTTTTCAGGCGCTTGGCAACTTTGTCGTCAAAGAATTGCGAAGGCATGAAAACCTCGTGCAATCGAAAGATTCTTGGTTCCGATCAATTTCATCGAAAATTGGAATGCCCTAATCCGGCGGCGCGTTCAAAAAGACGAAACCCCCAAGGCATCCCGCGATGTTGCCGGCGGACTGCCCGGGGGTTCGTCAAAACCCCTAAGAAGATGGCTACTTCAGTACGGCGTCTTTGAACGCCTTGGCTGCGCGCAGCCGCACCACGGTCTTGGCCTTGATCTTGATGGCCTCGCCGGTTTGCGGATTGCGGCCCATGCGCGCCTTGCGGTGCGCTTTCACAGCGCGGCCCAGGCCGGGAATCACGAACTTGCCCGCGCCGCCTTTGCATTCCTTCACGGCCAGCTTGAACAGCTCGTCGAAAAACTGTGCTGCGCCCTTTTTCGACGTGCCGCACTTCTCGGCTATCGTCGCCACGATCTTGGACTTCGTCATTGGCTTTGCCATCTAGGTAGATTCTCCTCCTCAGAAGTGGAGTTCCGCTGGGCGGACTCTCCTCGCGCGACGGATTCAGGTCGCATTTTCCACCGCGTCGGCAGGCACTATAGCCGCAGTCCCGCGGCAACGCAAGCAAAAACATCGAAAAACACTGAGAAAATGCGCCTTCCCGCATGGCAAGGCTGTGGGAAACCGCTCCCGGCGCGGGTCGGAGCGGCGTCGGCGCGGGCTCGGCCTGCGCGATGCCTGCCCGATGGCCGCTGCGACAATTGCCGTTCGCACGCCTGTCGTCTCCACACAAGGACGCACGCAACCATTCGTTGCAACGGCGTAGGCGGAATGTGTGCCCGGCGATATGCTGGTTTGCGTAGTTGAAACTTAGTTGCAAGTAAAATTCGCTCTCTCTATACTGATGTGGACGCAGGCGGGCGTCATCCCGCCATCTGAGGAGGAATCCTTGAAGAATCTCGTGCCCGACCGGCGCGCTGGCGCGCCACGCCCGGTTCGTTGGGAATTTTCCTTTCGCCCGTGGAAGCTCGTGGCGCGGTCGGCGGCGCTCGCCATTCTCGTACTGATTTTCTGCGGCGGAGCGCACGCACAGGGACGCCCCTACTTTGTTGCTTACAACCATCACATGGAGGAGCCCGGCGCGCTGGAAATTTCCGTCAATCCCCTGTTTGCCTCGCAGGACGGCGGAAACGACTTCGTCGCCAACTGGGTGGAATTCGAGTATGGCGCGAAGGCCTGGTGGACGACTGAGTTTTATCTCGATTCGCAATCCACGCGCAACGAAAGCACATTGTTCACCGGCTTCCGTTGGGAAAACCGCTTTCGTCTTCTGTGGCAGGAGCATTGGATCAATCCGGTCTTTTACATCGAATACGTGGACATCAACGACGCGGACAAAATCATGAAGGATGTGGTGGGGCACGACACGCAGGCGGATCATGCCACGCCCAACGATCTCGCGCGCCGCGAGCGCAAGCGCGAAATCGAACTGAAACTGATCCTTTCCAGCAATTTCAAGGGCTGGAACATTTCGGAAAACATCGTCGCTGAAAAAAATCTGTCCAATGAGCCGTGGGAGTTTGGCTACGCGCTCGGCGTGAGCCGGCCGCTGGCGCTGGCGGCGCGGCCGGACCCTTGTACGTTTTGTCCGGAAAATTTTATTGCCGGCATCGAGATGTACGGCGGCCTCGGCGACCGCTACAGTTTCGGGCTGAAGGATACCTCGCACTATCTCGCGCCGCTGCTCGCCTGGAATTTGCCGCGCGAAACGACGGTGCGCATTTCTCCCACGTTCGGCTTGAACGAGAACAGTCACCGGTTTCTCCTGCGCTTCGGCATTTCCCACGAGTTCGGCGGCTTCGGACGGCGCGTGGCGCAATTGTTCCGCGGAGGAAAGCCATGACCCGGCGCCTGACAATATTGCTTCTGCTGCTGACGATGTCCGTGGCGCTGGTTGCCGCCGCGCGAGATCAAAACGCCGCGAAGAAACGCGCGTCACGTCTTGGCAGCGCGCCGGCCTCGGCGGAAGCGCGCTCGAATCCTTACGAGGGGAACCACGACGCGGTCCGCGCGGGGCAAAAACTCTACGGGCGTTATTGCGCCGAATGCCACGGAAAAGATCTCGCCGGCCAACGAAAAACTCCGGCGCTCGATTCTCAGAACGTCGAGCAAGCGGCGCCCGGCAAACTCTTCTGGGTTCTGACCAACGGAGACCTGCGCAAGGGAATGCCCGCGTGGTCCGAGCTGCCGGAGCAGCAACGCTGGCAGATTGTGTCTTACTTGAAATCTGCCAGGAATAAATGAGGCGCAGCATGCTGCGTTTCTACGAAATGCCGGCCTGAAGGCCGGCTCTGCACATGCGCAATCACACGTTGGCCAGTTCTTTGTAGAAGTGCGCGACAGCCTTGATCCCGCCGAAATAATTTTCCAGCAGGAGATGCTCATCGGGGGCGTGGGCGTTTTCGTCGGGCAGACCGAAGCCCAGCAGGATGCAGGGCACGTGAAAGGTGTCGTGCATCTGCGTGACGAAGGGAATGGAGCCGCCTTCGCGGATGAACACGGCGCGCGTGCCGAAACCTTTTTCCAGCGCGGAGTGCGCCGCCTCGAAATACGGGTGCGTGTACGGCGCCACCCACGGCTTTCCGGTGCTGAGCACGTCGAACTTGCATGTCACCGTTTTGGGCAGCAGCTTGCGGATGTGTTTCTCGACAAGCTTGACGATTTTGTCCGGGTCCTGGTTAGGAACGAGGCGCGTGGAGAATTTCGCGTAGGCTTTCGCGGGAATCACGGTCTTCGCGCCTTCTTCCATATAGCCGCCCCAGATGCCGTTGAGCTCGAGCGTGGGACGAATCCAAAGCCGCTCCACGACGGTGTAGC
>DASYRO010000403.1:0-3097 GCA_036004385.1 Candidatus Acidiferrales bacterium | reverse complement strand
GCCAGTCCGTGAAGTCAACGTAGTTTGTCGTTCCGTAATCTTCTCCGCTGGCGTCGCTGGAAAAAACGGCGACGAGTTCGTCCGGTTTTTCCACCGGCAGCGGGCGCAGCGCAATGGCATTGACCACGCTGAACAGCGCGGCATTCGCGCCAATGCCCAGCGCCAGAGTCAGCGCGGCCACCAGCGTCACGCCGCGATGCTTCAGCAGCATCCGCGCGCCGTACTTCACGTCCTGCCACAGTGTGCCCATCGCTCACCTCTTCCATATCCCCGCGAAGCGCGCAGCCAGGAGTGGCTGCGCTACGCCTTCATTCGTACCGCAGCGCCACCATGGGATCGACTTTCGCAGCGCGACGCGCGGGCACATAGCACGCCACCAACGCCACGGCGGCCAGCAACACGCACATGGCAACAAACGTAAACGGATCGGCAGGGTTCACTTCATAGAGCAATCCCTTGATTAACCTCGTGAGTGCGAACGCTCCGCATGCGCCAATGCCCACTCCAAAAAGTGTCGGCGCCATGTTTTGCGTGATGATCAGCCTGACGATATCCGCGCGCTGCGCTCCCAGCGCCATGCGCACGCCGATTTCACGAATTCTCTGCGTCACCGCGTAGCTGACTACGCCCAGGATGCCGACCGCCGCCAGCAGCAAAGCCACCGTTCCAAAAGCGACGAGCATGGACAGGTAGAACCGCTGTAGTCCGACGGAATCCGAAAAAAGATCGTCCATCGCCGTAATGCCCACCGGCAGGCTGACGTCGAGCGCCCGGACTTGTTCGCGCACCGCCCCCGCGAATTTTCTGGGATCATCTGAGGTGCGGACGACGAGAGTCATGAAGCCCCAGGGTTCTTGCGTGTACGGCACGTAGATGTGCGGATAGGACGGAGAATCCAGGCTGCCGTGCCGGACGTCGCCCACCACTCCGACAATCGTCATCCACGGACTGAACAGCACGCGGATGCGCCGGCCGATGGGATCTTCGCCCGGCCAGTACTGGCGGGCCATAGATTCACTGATGATGGCTACCGGCGCTGGCTGCGGCTTGTCGAGGTTTTCCGGATTGCGCTGCGACGCGTACCAACGGATCACCGGGACGGAAATCCGCGCGTCGGATTCGCTGAACGTCCGCCCGAGGCGCTGCGGAATTCGGAGTGCCCGAAAATAATCGGGGCTGATTACACGGAAGGGCGCGTGCGGCTCCTGACCCGGCGCGGGTGCCGGACGGCCTTCGACAGTGAAGGGCATCCAGTTGTCGCTTCTGTTAAGAGGGAGGTTTGTGGTTCCGCCGGCGGATTGAACTCCCGGGACTGCCTTGATTCGTTCCAAGAGTTGATCGAAGAATCTTCTACGCTGGAAAGGCTGCGGGTAATTCGGATCTGGAAGAGAAACGTTGACGACTAAAACATTGTGCGGATCGAATCCCGGATCCACGGCGACCAGCTTGATGAAGCTCTTAATCATCAGCCCGGCGCCGACAGAGAGAATCAGCGCGAGAGCAACTTCCGCCGCCACCAGCACCGACCGCAGCCGCCGCCGGCTCGGCTCCGCGGAAAGTCTGGTTCCTTCATTCAGCCACTTGGCCACTATAGGCTTGGACCCGCGCAGGGCCGGCGCTATGCCGCTGGCCAGGCCCGTGAAGAGCGAGAGACCCAAGGTCAGACTGAGAACGGTCCCATCCACCGCCGTCGTGTCCAGAAGCGGAATGCTCAACGCCTTGATTTTGGGCAGCAGGTCTGTGATCCACATAGCCAGCAGCAAGCCTGCTCCGCCGCCCATTAGCGCCAGCAGCATGCTCTCGGTGAGAAAATGGCGAATCAGTTGAACCCGGCCTGCGCCCAGCGCCTTGCGGATGGCGATTTCCTTCTGGCGCGCAGCGGCCCGCGTCAGCAACAGGTTGGCTACATTCGCGCAGCCAATCAGCAGCACAAACCCCACGGCGGCAAGTAATGTCAGCAGCGCGCGGCGGACGTCTCCCACAAGAGCTTCGCGCAGAGGAATCACTTTCACGTTGTGATCGGTGTTCATGTTCGGAAGCTGCTGGGCGAGCCGCCGCGCAATTACGTCCAGGTCGGCGTGCGCCTGCTGGAGCGTGACCCCGGCCTTGAGTCGCGCGATGACGTTCAGGCTGTGCTGGCTGACTCGCTGTTTCTGCAGCGGCAGGTCTATGGGCGTCCACAAATCCGGCTGAAACGTTTGCGGAATAGACGGCATGATGCCCACGACCGTGTAGCTTTCATTGTTCAGAAGAATGCTTTTGCCGAGGATTCCGGTTTCGGAGCCAAACCGGCGCTGCCACAGGCCGTGACTCAGCACCGCGATGTGGTTTCGACCTGCCTGATCTTCGCCGGGGAAGAATGTGCGGCCTGCGGCCGGTCGCACATCCAGCACGGAAAAGTAGTCAGCCGAAACGATGGCCGTATGCATCGTCTCCGGCTCACCGCTGCCGGTTAAGTTCTGCTCGTCGAAACCATAAATTGCCGTTTGCTCGAACGAATGATTCTGTTCCGTCCAGGCGGCAAATTCGTGCGCGGAAACGGGAATGTTCGCATCGTTGCTGGTCGGACGCCGCTCCGCCACCATCACCAGGCGCTCCGGGTGGCTGAACGGCAAGGGGCGAAGCAGCACCGCACGAACCAAACTGAATATCGCGGTGTTCGCGCCAATCGCCAGCGCCAGGGTCACGACGACGACCGCGGTTAGCCCCGGGTTCTTCGCCAGCATCCGTGCGCCGTACTTCATGTCTTGCCACAACGTGCCCATCGCCCACCTCTGGCTACTCGTATCGCAACGCGGTCATCGGCTCGACGCGCGCCGCCCGCCGCGCGGGAACGGAGCAGGCCGCCAATGCCACCGCGACCAAGAACAAAGATGTCGCAACATAGGTGAGAGGATCGCCCGCCGTCACTTCGAAGAGAAGCGTCCCGAGGTATCGCGAAAGCCCCAGCGCAAGCGCGATCCCCAGTGCCACGCCGACTGACACCAACCGCAGGCCCTGTCCCACGACCAGCCCGAAGACTTTTCCGGGTTGCGCACCCAGCGCCACGCGGATGCCGATTTCTCGCGTGCGCTGCTCCACGGAGTAAGCGAGCACG